>CANIKY010000026.1 GCA_947468085.1 Paracoccaceae bacterium
AAGCGGCGTAGTACATGCGCCAGCGACCGTCACCCAGGGCAATGAGTGACATGTCTTCGGCATGAACAGCATCGATATCGCTGCCGCCATAGCCATCGCCCGCGATGACAACACCGTCGCGGATCCAGTCAAGGCCGTTCTCGGAATGCGCAGCCAGAATGCGGGACTGATAGCCTGACATATCTGCCGCAATCGACGCCACCGCGAAGTCGGCACTGGTGCCGGCTGCAACGGCATCGCGATCAAGGCTTGGGTGAAGCGGTGGTGGCACCCCTTTGGGCAGATCCTGCCAAGCCGAAAAATACATGGTCAAGGGAGTGCCGGGCAGTGCCTCGGCCGCAGTGATGCCAGCGCTGTCGATGTCACCCTGCCGGTCGGTCATCCGCAGGCCTGGGTCAAGGATGAAGTCCAACCCGTTTCGCGTGGTCGCGCTGACCACGGGCGTCCCAACCCGAAGCCCACCGGCCAGACCCGCAGGGCCGTAGTCAGAGCGGAAGCAATAAAGCCGTCCTTCGCCATTGCTGCCCGACAAGAAGCGCGGAGCGCCCACACCGCCGGGGCTTGCAAGGCGCACCCCCGGTTCCAGCCGCCACGACACCTGATCTTCCGACACAGCGCTACAGATTGACGTGGCGACATCGGCGGTGCCGCGCGCTTCGAAATACATCCGCCAGTGCCCGTCGGGCAAAGCAACAACGCTTGGCGCGAGAACGCGCAACGCCATATGGGGCAGGTTCGGTTGAGGGGCGAGGCGGATGCCAGGCTCTGGCGTAAAGCGCAGGCCATCTTGGGAGACGGCGCTGAGAATATAGCCTTGGCAGTCGGCGAAGGGTTTGCCGGGGCCAATGCCAGTATAGAACAAGCGGTAGCCGCCACCGGGGGCCCGCACAATACCGGGGGCCTGCACCTTGAAACGGTCAAGATCACGAGACCCTTCTAACCGCGCCCCGTGTTCTTTTGTCCAGCGCCGCACGGTCTGCCCACCCTCTGATTTCTATCTTGTTATTCTTATAACAGTATAGCATGCTGTCAACGCATGCGGCAGCGCCGCAAACAAAAAGGGGCTGCTGGGATGGGCAAGGGGCAAAAGCTTTGGAAGACGGCCAAGACCGTCATTCCCGGCGGCAATATGTTGCTGTCCAAGCGGCCCGAGCAGTTCCTGCCCGATCTATGGCCGGCCTATTATTCAAGGGCCAAAGGGTGCCGGGTCTGGGACCTTGACGACCGCGAATATATTGACATGTCGATCATGGGCATCGGCTGCAACACGCTGGGTTACGGCCATCCCGAGGTCGACGAGGCCGTCATGCGCACGATCGAGCTTGGCAATATGTCGACCCTCAATGCGCCCGAAGAGGTGGAACTGGCGCAGCGGTTGATTGAACTGCATCCTTGGGCAGACATGGCCCGTTTTGCCCGCACCGGTGGTGAGGCCAATGCCATCGCCATCCGCATCGCCCGCGCCGCCAGCGGCCGCGATGGTGTAGCCCTTTGTGGCTATCACGGCTGGCACGACTGGTACCTTGCGGCCAATCTGGGCGACGAGGAAAAGCTCGCAGGCCACCTGCTGCCCGGTCTCAGCGCGAACGGTGTTCCCCAATCGCTGCGCGGTTCGGTGTTTCCCTTTGCTTACAACGACGCCGATGGGCTTGAGGAACTGATCCGCACCCAGAACATCGGTGTCATCAAGATGGAAGTCTCGCGCAATTTCGAGCCGAAGGGAGATTTTCTTGTTCGGGCGCGGCAAATCGCCGATGCCCATAACGTCATTCTGATCTTTGACGAATGCACCTCTGGCTTCCGGCAAGCGCTGGGAGGGTTGCACAAAGTCTATGGTGTTGACCCCGACATGGCGGTGTTTGGCAAGGCGCTGGGCAATGGCTATGCCATTACCGGCGTCATCGGCAAGCGCGACATCATGGAGGCGGCGCAGGGCACCTTTATCTCTTCGACCTTCTGGACCGAACGGATCGGCTCTGTCGCAGGGGTCGCTACCCTTGGCGTCATGGAACGCGAGAAATCGTGGGACACGATCACCGCCACAGGCCGTGATATCACGGCGCGCTGGCAGGCGTTGGGGCAAAGACACGGGCTGCCCCTGACAACAGCGGGTGTTCCGGCGCTGACGTCTTTTGGCTTCAAGACCAAGAAGGCGCAGGCCTATAAAACCCTGATCACGCAAGAGATGCTGGAAAATGGCTATCTTGCGGCCACCAGCGTTTACACCTGCACCGAGCACACACCCGCAATCGTCGACGGCTATTTCGAGGCGCTGGAACCTGTCTTCGCCCTGATCCGCGACTGTGAAGATGGTCGCGACGTGATGGGCCTGCTTAAAGGCCCCGTGGCCCACGCCAGCTTCACCCGTCTTAATTGAGCAAGATCATGCCCCTGCCCAAACTCTCTGCCAAAGCCCTTGCCCCCTACGCCATCATCCTGAAAGCCAAGGATGGCAAGTTCACCGATGTCCCCGAAGTGCTGGAAAAGGGCGACACGCCGGGCCACCATGCCTTTGCCATCCTGTGCCCCAAACCAGCGAAGGGGGGGCGCGTGTCGATCACAAGCCTCGAACGGCATCCCCATTCGACGCAAAGCTTCCTGCCGCTTTCGGCTGGCCGCTGGATCGTGCTTGTCGCCCCCACGCGCCCTGATGGCACCCCTGACGCGGCTAATGCAAAAGCTTTCCTGGCGGGCCCCGAAGATGCCGTCTGCATTGCCCGCAACGTCTGGCATGCCGGTCTGACGGTGCTCGATCAGCCCGCCGAATTCGCCATGATGATGTGGCGCGCCGATGCTGACGACGACGGCGTGGTTGCCGAACTGGATCAACCTATTGTCCTTAACATCTGAGGTTTTGCCATGACGAGACTGGTCTATATTTCCGGCGAAATGGTGCCCGAGCACGAAGCCAAGATTTCGATTTTTGACAGCGCCATCATGGTGGCTGACACGGTGACCGAATCGACCCGCACCTTCCACAAGACGCCGTTCAAGCTGGACGAGCATATCGCGCGGCTTTACCGTTCTATGAAGCTTACCCATATCAATCCGCAGATGACCCCCGAGCAGTTAAAAAAGATCACCCTCGACGTGCTTGCGGCGAACCTGTCGAACTACGAGGATCATCAGGATTGCTGGATCGTTCACAACATCTCACGCGGGCTATCGGTGCCGGGTGCCGATCCGACCAAGCAGTTGGGCGCGGCGACGGTGATGATCTTCACCCAGCTGATGGACCTGCGCAGTTGGGCCAATTTTTATCGCGAAGGCTGCCACGCCGTGACGCCGATGAGCCGGATGGTGCCAAGCCAATCGCTTGACCCGCGCATCAAGAACCGCAGCCGTCTTCCCTATACGATGGCTGAAATGGAGGTCAAGCTCGTCGATCCGCTGGCACAAAGCGTTATCCTCGACCTTGACGGCCATGTTGCCGAAAACAAGGGCGGCAATATATTTGCCGTCATCAATGGCGTGCTGAAGACGCCAACAACAGTCAATTGTCTGGCTGGTGTAAGTCGGGCGACCGCGCTGGAACTTGCGCAGAAGCTAGGGATTCCAACGCAGGAAACGGTGCTTCTGCCCTATGATCTTGCGACCGCTGACGAGGTGTTCTTCACCTCGACGCCCTATTGCATCATGCCCGCAACTAAGTTCAACGGCGGGGTTGTGGGTGACGGCAAAATCGGCCCCGTTACAAAGCGCCTGCTGGCGGCGTGGAGCGAGCTTGTAGGAATTGATATTGTGCAGCAGGCGCTGGCGCAAATAAACTAAGAGGGCAAGACGACTGGTGAACCTTTCGACCAACCGCATCATCCCGCCCTCGGACCGGTGACCTTTGCGTTTCTTGCCCCTATTGCCCCAAGCAAGGAGTTCTTTGGGGGCAGCGTGTGGCACTCGCATCCCTCTGATCAGGATCTGCCTGCAATATCGTCAAAGCGGATTTTTTGGCGTGGTCAAATCTGGCGTAAAGCCTGACCATGCACGAACGTCTCAAAGTTTCCACTGACTGAGGTCAGTCCTGGTCCATCAAATTGGGGATTATCTCCCCACTTGTTGGAAGATGTGGAGATGGCTGAGAAGTGGAATAGCTGGCCTAGAAAAGGCGTCCTAGGACGTTATCTTTGACGCGGCATTGAAAGTTAGGCACCTGAAAGTCGCGCCTTAGAAATCATACCAATTCTTGGTTACTTGGACTTGCGACCAGCCAACAAAACGAACTTACGACATTGTAGGCTGTGCGCCCCCGCAACCAAAAATAACAAACATATCAAATACTTATAACCTGACTTAAACAGTCAGGTTTTGTCGTTTGCATTTTGTGTCAACGCCATGTCAACGTTTGACGAGTCGCGCTGCAAGCGGCTGCGGAAGCAACCCTTCCACCATCGTTGAAACCATCGCCTTCCCCTGCTATATGACTCAGTCATACCAAGGAGGTGCAGATGACCGTCAAAACCACCCTCAGCTTTACAGACCGCCATCACCACTTCCTCTCGGAAAAGGTCGGGCAGGGCATCTTCGCAACGCAGAGTGCCGCTGTTGCGGCCGCGCTGGAGCAGATGATGCAGGACGAGGAAGAACGCGAGGTGGCCCTCTCGGCGCTCGGGCAGGAAATCCGCGCTCGCATGGAGACGCCCCGCGCGGCGTTCATCGACCATGACGACGCCTTTGCCGCTGCTCGCGGCGCCATAGCCGCAGCGCGTGGGATGTGATCTACCGGATCAGGTTCCACACTCTCGTCGCCCGTGATCTCGAAGCTATCGCAAACTGGATCATCGACTATGCCGGGCCTGAGGCGGCGTTACGAAAGTTGGCGGAAATCGAAGCGGCAATAGGCACACTGAAGACCACGCCCCATAAGGGCAGTCTCCGGGATGAGATCGCCCCTGGCCTGCGTGCCATTCCGGCTGGAAGGAAGGCTGTGGTCGCCTTCTTGGTTGACGATGACGCCTGTGAAGTTCTGATCTACGCGGTAACCTATGGTGGCGCCGACCGGATCAGCCGCACCGGAGCTCGCAACCGGTGACGTTGCCGACCGTCTAGCATTTCCGACCATTGATGGCAGAGGCTTGGGCGTGCTTTACTGTCGCAACTTGGCGGCGCGACCAAGTTGTTACAAGCAGCTCTTGTACGAGAAACGCTCTTCGGATCCGTCAATTCGAACCGCCCAAAAGCATTGAGTTCCAAAGTCGGCTGATCGAACTTCAAAGCTGCTAATGCCAGGCCCAATTTTCTCCGAGGCTTCGGGATGACGCTTAAGTGCTTCCAATAAAAAGGCGCCGTCTATCGTGGTTACAACATCCCCAGGGCGATATCTGTTGAGCATAGCTTTCATGAAGGCTAGCGCATCCAGTTTACTTTCAAACTGATGCCCTGCAATTTCAACGGGTTGTGGCTTTGCCATTGATCTCTCCTAATGCTTCGTCATCGACTTTGCGAGGAAGGAATGAGAGAGTCCCATCTTGAAGCGTGGAGTGCTTTCCAACGAACATCTCTGGTTTTATATCTGGCCAAGGCGCTGCGGTGGCAATGATGATCTGATGCTCGACAGGCGCTTTGACAGAAATTCCAATCACTTGTTTCTGGAAGTTATGGCTCCGGGCCAACTCGATCCCTTTATCCTCGGTTATGTCGATCATAAGAAAACGAGGGTGCCGGAACTTTGGATCATAAAGGGCAGCCTTAAGAAAACCGACCATGAACGCGCTCTTGAGCACAACTCGAGAACTCGCGGAGAAATAGGTATGACCGTCCACTGTAATTGTGTTTTTGGCGAACGAAAATTGTATATGCTCCGGATTCTCAAAGGAATCTTGGCGCCTAAGATCACCCCGAAGAATTTCTATAATGTTCTTCTCAATGCTGGCTTTTGCACTTCGTAAGCGATCTGTTTGGCTCAGTTGCAATGCACTGATGCGAGCGCCCAGCGACTGGATGTCCTGATCAAGTTGGGACTTTCGCGCGGAAAGATCGCCAATTCTATTCGCAAGCTTTACTTGCCCTTCAATGTCCTCGATCGATTTGTCGATGTAACCCATGCTGCGCTGAAGGCGGCGAATTTCTTCACGGGCTTGCGAGGTAGGAACCGAGATGAGATCAGCAAGTTCCTGTGCTCGAATTCGCCAGGATCCTTCTAATGCGCTCAGTTGAGCGTGATACGTTTTGAGGCGTTCGGACCTGATTTCTTGAAGGCGTTCGGACTGCTTGATTTGAATCGACAGCTCGTTGATCACCCCCACCACTCGATCTCGTGCGCGTTGAGAATCCAACGGCGTCTTGCAAAGATGGCAGGCTTCAACTTCATGGTCGTGATCAATGACTTCGGCATAGCAAGCTGGACAAGTGCCAAATCGCACAGCGCCAACGACATCAGCGGCAAGGTCTGCGTCGCGCTGCCCGGCCCGGACCATGACGCCGCTGCCGGGGGCGGTGGTAAACGTGACGACACCGGTGGTGGCATCCAGCGTCCAGCCTGACATCTGCTCGACCATGCCCAGCGCGACACGGACGGTCCCGGCCACCGGTTTGGCGATGGTCCTGAGCCATGTTTGCGGGCCGGACGTGTAGCGTTTCGCCAGTTGGAAGGTATGGAGGCTTCCCGTGCCGGTGCCGATCTGCTGGTCTGTCGGAGTGATCGCTTGCGACGGCAGGCTGGATTTGTAATCGGCCCAATCCTTGTATCGAAAGCCAAGAAGCCGACCATTGCGGGCCTCGAAAAACGCCACCACGGCTGCCAGATCATCAGCACGGCGGATGCCATAAGCCACATCATAGCGCCGCCGGGAATTCGCCCAACTGGCATTACGCTCCTCGTCACCGCTTGCCAGTTCAACCACTTGCGTGCGGCGTTCCGGCCCGCCGCGCGCGCCCCGGCTGATATTGTCCGGAAATCTGATCTCGTGAAACGCCATTACATACCTCTCCGGCCGAGCGAAACCGCCCGTGCAATGTCCGATGCCACCTGCGTGCGCGACTGACGGAAACTCTCTGCATCGCGGGTCTGGATCGTGATGCTGACGTTGCCCCCGGCGCCGTAGCTCGCTGTTTCCCGGCGCGAGAGCACCCGCTCGCCCTTTTGCAGGATGGCGGGCACCTCATCAGGCCGAAGCCCGGCAAAACCACCCGAATGCATCCGGGGTGCTCCTGCGAAGGCCATGATCGGCACCGCGCGCATCGGGGCAGTGCCACCGACCAGACCACCGGAATGATGCACCGCCGCCCCGGTCAGACCGGCAAACAACCCGCCGCCACCGAGCGAACCGAGCACGCCGTCTAGTGCAGAGGCAATCGGGCCGAGGATGAACTTCCGCGCTGCAAGTTTCGCAAGATCCGCCAGGATCGAGGTCACAAGATCGCCGAAACTCAGCTTGCCGGTCTTGACGAAATTCCCCACGGCGTCTTCGGCGCTTTGAAACGCTCCAACCAGCGCTTGGCCGACATCGGCACCAATGTCGCGGGCTTTGGCCGCATAGTCTAACAAGGCCGCCGTCACTGCTGCCCAGCCGGTTGCGGCCATATCTGCGCCAGAAGCAGCCGCTTCCCCGGCAGCTTTGCCCGCCGCACCCGCGCCGCCTGCGGCAGAACCTGCGTCGTTGAGGGCGTCAGTGGTTCCGTCTGCCGCGACCGTAGCAGCATCCAGCGCCGCAGCACCGTCCGTTCCGGCCGTGGTCATAGCCGTCTGCAACGCCTGCCAACTCCCAACCGGCCGGGTGGCAGCATCGCTCAGCATGCCGGATGCCTCGCGATAGCCGTCGGCTCGCGCGCGTGCATCATTGGCAATGGTGCCCAGCCCAAGGTCGGGCGTTTGAAGATAGGTCTGGCCCATCGCCGCCTGAAACGCATCGGCTGCAGCGGCTCCGGCCGCAGTTGCCGCCCCTTCAAATGGATTGCCAACCCGGCCCAATGTGACTGGATCGAGCGTGCCGATCTGAATGCCGCCCTCGCCGGTGGCCCAATCGGGCAGCATGTCGAGTGCCGCGTTCAATCCGCTGATGAAGGTGTTGATCCGAGTGACGACACCGTTCAGCATTGCTTCCACACCGCCAATCAGCCCGTTCGCGGCCTGGAAGGCAAAATCACCAATGGCAGACGGCAGCGCCGACCAGATCGCCTTCATGGCATCATAGGCCCCCTGGAACACGCCGGTCGCGGAATTGCCAAAGCCCACCACCGCCACCAGCGCACCCTGCATCGCATCAGCCACGGTGGCGGTGATGCCCGACCAGCTGGCCTGCAGGCTGGCAACTACGGCATCGACGCCAAGGCCGATCCGGTCCCAGACCTTGCTGGCGAGATCAGACAGGAGGCTAAGGGCGGCGCCAAAGCCGCCAGCACCGTCGACCAGCTTGGAAAACTGATAGACCAGCTCGCCTGCGCCAACGATCAGGGCGCCAATGCCGGTGCGGATCAGGGCACCTTTCAGCACAGTCAGGGATAAGGACAATCCGCTGACCCCAAGTGCGGCCGCGCCCAAAGCGATGATGAAGCGCCCGGCGAAGAAGGTGGCGAAGGCTCCAGCGATGCTGGCAATCTCCCCGATGTGCTCGCCCAAAAAGCTGATGCTGGTTTGGAAGATGCCGCCCGCCAGCGTGGCATCGGCCAGCGCATTGGCCACCGTTTCCAGCGCCGGGGCGACCGCGACGGTCAGCTGGTTGGTCAGGCCCAGCCAAACCAGCCCAAGCCGGTCGATGGCATCGCCCGCCGTCCGGATTTGATCGGCATCCTGATCTGACACCGCCACGCCGAAATCGGTGATGTCCTGGGACGCTTGGCGCAGCGTTGCGCTGTCGATCCGACTGAAGGCGAGGGCCGCCTTGTCACCGAAAAGAGCCGATGCCACAGCCGCCCGTTCCGCAGGCGGGACGAACTGCGCCAGCGCATCCTGAATGGCCACGATGCGCTCGTCGAGCGGCAGGGCCTGGAGATCCGTGGCGGTCAAGTGCAACCGCTGCAGGGCGTCGACCGCCGTGCCGGTTCCGCTCGCCGCATCAGACAGTTTCAGCGTCAGTTTCTTTGTGGCGGCCGCGATCTCCTCCATCGAGACCCCGGCCAAATCGCCTGCGAAGGTCAACACCTGAATGCTGCGGGTGGTGGTGCCGAGCGATTGCGCCAGATTGGCTTGCGCATCGATGGTCTCCAGCCCCGAGCGGATCATCGCGATCCCAGCCGCTGCTGCAGCTGTGACGGCCACCGCCGCCGCAATCTTCACCCGGGTTGAAAACGCAGCCAGCCGGGCGTTGGCGATTTCCGCTTCCTTGGACATGCGGCCAAAGCTCTTCACCCCGGCATCGCCGACACCTTCCAGCTCCGCACGCACCTGTTTGCCGCCGACTGCCGCGAGGCGGACTGACACACGCTTCTCAGCCATCAGGCTCTCCGATCTTTTCGTTGATGCGGCGGACCATGACCGCCTCAAGTTCTGGCAGCAGTTCCGCCACCACCATGGGGTTTAGCCCCAGCGCATGGGCGAGGGCCAAGGCCGACCCCATTTCCCAGCCCAGAACAGCTTTTCCTGCTACCCGCATTTGACCGCCCAGACGTCCAACCAGATCCCAGACCTGCCAGCCGTCATGGGTCTGCGGCTGGTTCAGTCGAGCCGGGCAGTCCGCGCATTGGGTGCCGCAGGCCGCGCAGTATCCGTCGCCCCCACCGAAGTGCCAGTCGGCGAGGGCGCAGAGCCGTTTTTTTCCGCATCCAGCAGCATGCCGCGGCTGACATAGCGCAAGTTGAATGCCTCGAAGATCGGCCACAGCGACAGAAGGGCGTCGATGCCTTCCGGGCTGATAGCGATGACAGTGCCATCCGCATCGCCCACACCTTCCCAATCCACCACCGCGCGGCGGGCAAGAGCTGCGGCAAACACCGCCGCGCGAGTGTCATTGCTGGCGTCGGCGGCCAAATCCTGCACGACTGTGTCGGATCGGGTGGCCACCATCAGCGCCGTGGTCAGCGGCAGAAGTTTCAGCCGCACGCCATGGCCGAGGTCGAGCCATTGCGGTTCGGGGGAGAGGTCGAGACGGATCATCAGTAACTTCCAATGCTGTTGACGAGGACGACGGTGCACATGCGGGCGGGGCTGGTGGCCAAGGCAGCCTGCCAATCAAAGGACGCCTGGACACCCTTCGGGCCTTTGATCTCGATGCGCGGTCGCGGCAGATAGACCGCGTGGGCGGTCAGGGTCAGGGACTCGCCGCTCGGCAGCACGTAGCTGAATTCCAACGCCGCCGCCGTGCCATTGATGGCTTGGGTCAGCAGGGTCGTGTCAGCGAACCGCACTTCGACCTTGCCGGTCAGGGCCGCGATGGTGGGATCGGCACCGTCGATCTTTGCATCCGAGCGAATGGTTTCGATCCGGTCGAGGTTGTTGGCATAGGTGACATCGGCGGACACGATATTGCCCAGCGCCACGCCATCGCGCTTGATTGCCCCGTTGAAGTGGCCGAACCGTTTGAGGGCGATGGCCGCCGGTGTGCCAGCAGCCGTGGCGCCTGCGATGGTCTCGCCCTGCGCCACCAGCATGACCTTGGAACTCAAGAGGCCCGAGCGTTCCATCGACCAGGACAGCGCATCGAGGACGCAGCCCGAATACATCGCGAAGCGCGGCACTTCGGGCATACCGACTTCGATGGACATGCTTGGCAGGGTCCAGCTGCCCGACATGAAAGTGTGCGAATTCAATCCGCCGGTCAGTGTTACCGCCGATAGGGTCCCGTTGGACGCGGGCGAGATCGACGCCGCCAGCGTGAAGGTATTCCCCGCGCTGCCGAGGACATCGTAGACCATCGTCAGCGTGGTGGCGGTTCCGGTGTAGGTCGCCAGCGCCACGCCCGGCACCACGCTGGCGTTCAGGGCGACAGCCAGCGCTGTCATCGTGGCCGCCAGGTTTGCGCCGATGTTTACCTGGTTGCCGGTGGCGCCCGAGGCGACAAAGGTGAAGGCCGTGCCGTTGATCGTGACCGTCGCGTTGGCGGCGGGCTGGGCAGAGAAAGTGATCGCGCCAGTTGCCGCGACGGTACCTGCCGTCGTGGGCGCTCCGAACGCCGCCTTCAGCCAGAAGCCAAAGCCTGCTGCATCGATCGGCACCTCGACGTCGCCGTCAGTGGTGATCGCATCCAGCAAGGGCGCGCGAGGGTCGCGGCCATAGCCCAGCAATTCGGATGCCAGCAGCGGCTGTTCGGCTGCAAGTGATGAGGTGATGAAGGGCATCTGGGTAAATCCGGACACCGGTGGGGTGCCGTAAACAGACTCGAACGCAAGCGCCATCTGCGCCCGCGCTCCTTGTGCGCGTGCCATGTCAGTGTCCTTTTGTGAGGTAAATCAGATCAGTGGGTCGGAGGTGGCGTAGTGCAGGACGATGGTGATCACCGCCGCTTTCAGGGCAGCGGCACCTTCAATCGGTAGATCGACCGGCTCAGGCGCTTCCGCCTCGACCCAATCGCATAACCCGCCCAGTGTCCGATCAGTCGCGAGTGCTGCGCCGATAGACGCGGCCAGCGCATCAAACAGGGCATCGCGCCCAGTCCCTGACTGGATCACCACCTCCAGCTCGGCCCGGTGCTCGTAGAAATAGGTCATAGGCGACAACGTCACCTCCGGATCGCCCGGCTTACCGTCGCGCAGAATGATCAGGCCGGTGGCCGGGATCCGTTCAGGTAGCACGTCACCGCGCAGCACAGGGGGGGCAAGGGTTTGCAGCCGCGCGTGCAGGGCTGCGAGGATGGTTTCGCGTTTGCTGGACATGGGTTACCACGTTATCAGTGCTGTCGGGCACCGGTGGACGTTGAATTCGGGTCTCTTAATCAGTTCGTTCAGTAGCCAGTCTGTGCCAATGCTACCTGTCTTGATATCCCAATTTGCATGCCCAGCCTCAGCAACTAATCGATCATATAGTGCGCCACTTTCCATCTGCTTGATCAGGCCAGTATCGCCACGCCATGCAAACCGGTAGTCAAGCCCGTCTTCGCCCGCCATTGACACGCCGTAAACCGAGGTATCGGTCACAAATATTGCCCACAACTCGTCGTGGATTAGGGGTGTTCCGTCTGAGAACCTTGGGACGGCGATGGGTTTGAAATATGATCTGCTCAGATCGACAACCGCCTCATATCCGAGGTTCAGGCCATTTTTCAAGGTAATGCATTGGCGATATTTATTGTTGAAGGCTAGAAATAGCCAAGTTGTAGGAACAAGCAGCAGCAGAAAAAACAGCGCGGTTGCCGCCACCAGTGTTGCCCGCACTCCGACCTGATTCCGACTTTTCATTCTGTTTGAACCGACTTCTCTAACGGTATTCGCTCCTCTGAGGGTCAGCATATACCTGCCCCGTGAAGCGGCCTGACCACTGGTCAGTTATTGCATAAGGTTCCCCGGTTTGGATGCCAAATCTTTGTGGTCCCGTTGGAGGAAGGCCCAACTGCCCACGCCCAAGGTCGTCGAGCGGCTGGAGAAGATTTCCGTACACCGTCTCGCCGGGGTTTATGACTTCGACTCCGATGTCCAAAGGATCGATGAATTCATCCTGCAAGTAGAACGCGAACTCCCCCGAAATCGCTATGACACTCAACTCCTCCATCACATCGACGATCCGATCATAGAGCGGAGAGGGGCGCATCCTTCCCGCCTCGTCGAATTCCTGAAAGGCCTTGGGGATTGAAGACTGGTTCGGAATGGTGATCAGCCGCATCCAGCGGCCCAGAATCCGCATCTGGTTGACGGCGTTAAAGCTTTGTGCGCCGCCCGACACCTGCATCACCGCCAGCGTCTTGCCTTGGGTTGGTCGAATGGCCCCCATCGACAAGGGAATCCAGTCGATCTGTGCTTTCATGATACCTGTCATCGCCCCATGCCGTTCGGGCGAGGACCAGACCATGCCCTCGGACCAGATTACAAGTGACCGCAACTCTTCTACCTTTGTAAGATCTGCCCCCGGCTGATCCGGCAGCGGCAGACCCGAAGGGTTGAAGAACCGGACCTCGGCCCCGAGGCGCGTCAGGATGTGCCCGGCCTCCTCTGCCGCCAGTCGACTGAAACTGCGGGAGCGGAGTGAGCCGTACAGGATCAGCAGGCGCGGCGGATGAGAGGAGAGGGGCGGGTTCAGCAGCCGGTCGCGGTCGACAGGGCTAAAGCTGGCTTCGTCGTGGGCCGGGAATGGCTGCGTATTCGTCATTGGTGAGATCTTTCCAGACGCAGTGGCGGCGATCCAGTGGCGGCTGAGCCACAGCGCCACCGAAACCAGCCCGATGAGCACCGGCACCTCGACCAGCGGTCCGATGACGGTGGCGAAGGCTACATGAGATGCCAGTCCGAATGTGGTGTCAACGGTGGATTAAGAAGTCAATAATCCTGCAGTCTGCCATGGTCCCGACAGGTAAACAATCAACCGTCCCGATCATCCCGAAACCTATCCATCTAGTGCATCCGCTCGTGCAGGATCGTCACAATGCCGATGTCGCCGTTTGAAAGCCGCCGCCAGTAGACGAAGTGTTGCCCTTGCCGAAATTAATGACCCTCAACGCCAAACTCCGCCCGTATCGGTCGTGATGCCACGCCATGGGTCTCGATCCGGCCAAACGCAGCAAATAGATCGAGGACGTAACGCTCCGCCTGTCCAGCACCCCTGGAGTGCCACACGCTACTATGGCAGGCCGTTCTGGAAACGCTGGACGGGATACCACGCCCGAAGCCGGATTGAGTCAAAGATGCGGTGCCTCAAGGCTTTCGGTGAACGCATCACCGCAAGACACCCTGACAGCCAAACCGCCGAACTCCAAATCCGCGTCGCCCTCATTAACCGCTTCTCGGCACTCGGCACTGCCGAAATCTTTCGCGTGGCCTGATCCCATCGGAGAAAGGGGATGTCGCGCTTCCCGCGTCAGTTATGCAACAACGCCGCAACAGAGCCGTTTTGGACAGGAAAAGGCCTTCCCAAGCGACCCAAGTGTGGTAGATTTGCCGATGCTAATCAATTGGGAGGTTCGTCATGACCGTCTCGCACATCCTCAAGGCCAAGGGCGGGGAGGTGATTACTGCTGCCGCTTCAGCCAAGGTTTCCGACATTGCCAAAATACTTTCCGAAAAGCGCATCGGCGCTGTTGTGATCATTGGTGCGGGTGGGAAGATTGAGGGCATTGTTTCCGAACGAGATGTGGTGCGCCACGTTGGCAAGGACGGGGCGAAGGCGCTGGAGTTGCCCGTATCCGCCATCATGACAAAAAATGTGCGCACGGCCAAAGAAATGGATTCGGAAGCAGCATTGATGACGCTGATGACGGAACATCGCATTCGCCATTTGCCGGTCGTGACAGACGGAAAGATGGTGGGCATGATTTCCATCGGTGACGTGGTGAAGTACCTGATCGAAGCCATTGAACGTGAGACCGATGACTTGAAAGCTTATATTGCCAGCGCCGGATAGCGCCGAGGATCAATATATCATCTTCAGCTTCGTGGCGGCGATTGACGGTGTGGGCTTTGGCGCAGACCCCCCCTGACCGAGTATAATGAAATCCATAGCCGGACATTGGCCCGACTTGTGATGCTTTCTGGCAAAGTGGGTAAAGCCCAAAACAAAGTGAGGTTTGCGATGACGATGACACCTGCACTAAAGCGGTTTGCCGGTCTTGGTTTGATAGGAATGCTGTTGGCCAACGGCGCCATGGCCCAAACGGTGACAGAGGTTTGGCGCACCACCGGCTTTGCCAGCCCCGAATCGGTGGAATGGGATGCGACGGCGGGCGTGCTGTATGTATCCAACATGGGCATTGATCCGATGGCAAAAGATGGTGACGGCTATATCGCGACGCTGGGCACCGACGGTGTGATCAAGACCGACAAATGGGTCATCGGGCTGGACGCGCCCAAGGGTATGGCGATAGTGGGCGGCAAACTGTATGCCGCCGACATCGACCAGTTGGTTGAGATAGACATCGCCACGGCGGCCATCACCAACCGTTATCCTGCGGCTGGGAGCGTGCTACTGAACGACGTGATTGCCGCACCAGACGGTCGGATATTCGTCTCTGACACCTTTGCCAGTTCGGTCTGGGTGCTGGAGGGCGGGGCGATGTCAATATTCGCTCAAGACCAGATGCTGATGGGGGCAAACGGGCTGACCATTGTGGGAAATGCACTGATCGTGGCCAATCTGGGCGATGTCAGTCAGGGGTTTGAAAACATCAAGCCGGGCTATGTTGTGGCGGTCGATCTGACCAGCAAAGCGATCACTCCCTATGGCAGCAGCGATCCGTCGGGCATTCTGGACGGCGTGGAACCGGATGGTATGGGCGGTGTGCTGATCACCGACAACATGGGCGGTCGGTTGTTGCAGCAGGCACCGGGCGGCATTGCCGCTGAGGTCGGCAAGCTGGAACCGGGGGCGGCCGATCTGGAGTTCATAGCGGATCAGAACTTGATCGCGGTACCCCTGACACCCGCCAACATCGTGATCGGCTTGACATGGGCGAAATAGATAGCGAGGAACCAACGAAAAGTTGAGGCGATTGTGACTACACAGACAGCGCGCGCTGGTTTCTTTGAGATTTCTACCGACATTCCCCAAGTGGCCTGCCGTTTGGGTGTGTCGCCTGAAGCTGCGCGCTGGTTAAGCCTTTTTCGCCCCAGATTGGTCTGAACGAGCCATGGATCCGCGCCATGCTTTCTCGCTAGGGGTACTTTTCAGCGCGGCGGAAGGAGTTGTTGTGCCCTTTTTGTTAAGTTTGATCCGGGATTGCAGTCTCGCGAATAGCGGTGGCGCTCGAAGGCGGCGGACGGCGCGCACCATTGCGCCGGTTACGGCGACCTCGGCCAGTTGGAAAATAATGGCGCGGGCGTGATGCACCACGCGGCCCCCGATCTTGATCAGCTTGAGTTGGATGCTGGTCAGCGAAGAGCCGGCCATGGCATCGGGCAGTTTGTTTCAGTGCAGGAAGATCACCAGATTGATTCTAGGCCAGCGCGTGTAGTTGCATCCGCACCTCGTTGTCGCGGAACCGTTTGTAGGACAGGCGCGTCCAGCGGAAGCCATCCTGCCCTTGCGGGTTGCATTGCAAAGCCGTGCGGGCGCGGTATGGTCGGAATTAAGGACGCATACCAGAGCCGCACCACGCGGCGGGATAGGAGCCTTGCGGGATGAAGATCGGTCAGGACCAATATCGCTCGATTTGGGTCGAGGACGGGCAGGTCAAGATCATCGACCAAACCCTCTTGCCGCATAAGTTCTTCATTGTCTCGCTACGGACCTTGGCCGAAGCCGCCACCGCCATACGTGACATGTGGGTGCGCGGCGCGCCGTTGATCGGGGCGACAGCAGCTTATGGCATGGCGATTGCGATGCGTGAGGACGCCTCCGATGCTGGCCTTACGCTTGCCCATGACATGCTGATCGCCACCAGACCCACCGCCGTCAACATGCGTTGGGCGCTGGAAGACATGACCGCCCTGCTGCGGCCCCTTGTGCCGTCAGGCCGGGCCGAGGCTGCAATGGTCCGAGCGGCGGCGATCGCCGACGAGGATGTGGCGATCAATGGCGCGATTGGCGACCACGGCCTGTCGGTGATCCGCGCCATTGCCGAGCGCAAGGGCGGGCCTGTCAACATCCTGACCCATTGCAACGCAGGCTGGCTCGCGACGGTGGACTGGGGCACGGCAACGGCGCCGATCTACAAGGCGCAAGCGGCTGGAATCCCGTTGCATGTCTGGATCGATGAGACCCGCCCTCGTAACCAAGGCGCCCATCTGACGGCATGGGAGATGGCGGGAAACGGCATCTCACATACGCTGATCGTCGACAATGCGGGCGGGCATCTGATGCAGCACGGGCGGGTCGACATGGTCATCGTCGGTACCGACCGTACCACGGCACGCGGCGATGTGTGCAACAAGATCGGCACCTATCTGAAAGCCTTGGCCGCGCATGACAATGGCGTGCCCTTCTATGTGGCGCTGCCCTCGCCCACCATCGACTGGCGCGTGCAGGATGGGGTCAGGGAAATCCCGATCGAAGAACGCTCATCCGACGAGGTCTCCTTCGTTCATGGCAAGCTGGCCGATGGTTCCATCTCGCGCCTGCGCATCTCGCCCGAGGCGACGCCTGCCGCCAACCCGGCCTTTGACGTCACACCCGCCCGGCTGATCACCGGGTTGATTACCGAACGCGGCATCGCCACGGCCTCAGCAGCCGGTCTTGCCGCTCTGTTCCCTGAACATTCTGCGGTGACGCCATGACAGAGGCATCCTTACGCGCCGATCTGGTGGCCTGCGCCAAGGAACTGGATGCCAGCGGGCTGAACCGAGGATCGGCCGGCAATCTCTCGGCTCGGATCGGGGGGGCGATGTTGGTCACCCCCTCTGGCATACCGGCAGGCGCTCTCGAACCGCAGATGCTGGCAAGGATGGAGCTGGACCGCGACGATGGCCATTGGGAGGGACCGCTGAAACCCTCGACCGAGTGGCGCTTTCATCGTGATCTTATGCGCGCACGACCCGATTTCCATGCGGTGGTTCATGCCCATGCGCCCTTCTCCACCATCCTCGCCATTAGACGCAAGCCAATCCCCGCGGTGCATTACATGATGGCGGCTTTTGGCGGGTCAGAGATCCGCTGTGCGGGCTATGCTTGTTTTGGGACGGCGGAGCTGTCCGCCGAGGTGGTGACCGCGATGGAGAGCCGGATGGGCTGTCTGATGGCCAACCACGGCATGATTGCCGCTGGCCCCTCGCTGACCCGCGCGGTCTGGCTGGCCCATGAACTGGAGGCGCTGGCGCATCAGTACTACCATGTCCTGCAGATCGGCGGTGGCTATATCCTGACCGACGTCGAACTGGCCGAAGCTGCGAAGGGCTTTGCAAGCTACGCCATGCAAGACAAGCGCGCCTGACCCCGAAACTCGCGGTGCAAAGGGACAATATTGCCGGCCGCCCTTCGCAGAGCCTTGGCCGACTGGGGCCGCCTTAATTCAAACCCCACCCCTACAAGCGCATCTCCAAGCTTAGCTGCCCGCTAGTGCTGGTTTGACTGTCGGTCCAGTGAGACAGGATCTGGGCTGTGCGCATGGTCGTCCCAATTGGGCTGTGGGTTTGCAGGCCTATCTCCGCCCCGCCACCGCAGGTGTTGGCGGATCAACTGGTTTGGCCACTTGGGTGACGGCAATCAACATCTCGACGTCGGGGGCCTGCAACAGGTCCACACACGAGCGAAACCCGCGCGGATCAGCAAAAAGCGTGGTCACATCGCAAAATAGGATCCCCTCATGCGGGAAATCCACGATGGTGCGGATATAGTCTTTGACTGCTTTTTTCATCGCGGCGCCTGAACGGCGCCCGCCATGGCTAGTACGACCCAAAGCTGCGCCACAAGCTACAGAACCCGCCCCGCTACGGCTTCTAGACGCGCCAACAGATCCGAGTCGCGTTGGGCAGGGGCCGTCATGATCGCATGGGTCAGCGCGCGGTCGCAGCCACAGGGGCAGGGGCCCGGCCTATCCAGCGTCACCCGCGCCACCAAAGTGCGCGCCTTATCGGCATTGGCGGTCAGTGTCGCCACCACCTGCGCCACATCCACGGTCGCCTGCCCTGCATGCCAGCAATCATAATCTGTCACCATGGCAAGCGAGGCGTAGCACATCTCTGCTTCTCGTGCCAATTTGGCCTCGGGCATCCCCGTCATGCCGATCACATCCGCCCCCCATTGCCGATATAGCCGGCTTTCGGCAAGGGTGGAAAACTGCGGCCCCTCCATCGCAAGATAGGTCGCCCCTTGATGCAGCGTCAGACCCACCGCCGCCTGCGTCACCGCCGCGCCCAACCGCGCGCAGGTGGGCTGGGCCAGCGCCACATGGGCCACACAGCCGGGGCCGAAAAAGCTTTTCTCGCGGGCAAAGGTGCGGTCGATGAACTGATCGACCAGTACAAAATCGCCTGGGCGATAATCGATGCGCAAACTGCCAACGGCAGAGACCGCCAGCAAATCGCTGCACCCAAGGCGTTTGAGCGCGTCGATATTGGCTCGGTAGGGTACCGAACTTGGGCTATGCAGATGCCCCCGCCCGTGACGCGGCAAGAAGGCCATCTCTAGCCCGTTGAGCGTGCCCGTCAAAATCTGATCCGACGGCGCACCCCAAGGCGTGTCAACGCTGATCCAAGCAGCCCTTTGCAACGCGTCCATCTGATAAATGCCCGATCCACCGATCACGCCGAGTTTGGGGGTCATGGGGTGCTCCAGCGCCTGTTGGGGGAGAGGCTAGGGCAGGCGGGAGAAGATGTCTATTGCGGTTGCGTGGCGAGGGGACAAACCCGCACGGTGGCGATCGAAGGCGGCGGATGGCTGCTAGGATGGCCTGCAGCAATGCGCCTGTGACCGCCACCTCGGCCAGTTGGAAGGTGATGGTGTGGGCGTGACGCACCACGCGGCCCCCGATCTTGATCAGCTTGGGTAGACCTTACGCTGCAATATCGATTGTAGGTGCTTCAAAATATCCTGCCCCCAAAACCGAAAAAAATACAATAATACCAACAATATAGCTCCGCCATCGCGGGGCTTTCTGCGTTCGTCCCGCAGAATAATTGCCGCTACCGTTACCGCGTTGGAAAAATGCTTAAATCTACAAAAGCCCCCCCCGGGGGCCAAAATTAGTAGCATGAAGCTTTTCCCCAACCCAGAGGGCGAAAAGACACGGCTTGCATATAGGAACAGGTGCACGCTGGGGATTGTTCTGTCAGTCCTGTAGAAATCAGCTAGCCGCAGAGCTGGCTGGCCAAGGTTCATGATGGCGATAGACCCGAGACCTATAATGCACTAATCTAAAAAGTGCTGTACCCGTTGAGGGGCGATATGGAGCTTTTTATGAAGCAGGGATCCGATCGGCAGACGAATGACCTGCCGACGCGTAATTTTCTGGGTTATGGGGTCAAGCCGCTCGATCCCCGCTGGCCAGAGAACGCGCGCATTGCGATAAACATCAATCTGAACTTCGAGGCCGGCGGCGAGCGTAGTTTGCTGGAGGGTGACGCGCAATCTGAGGATGCGCTCAACGACATCGGATTTCCCTCTTATCAGGGGCTGCGCAGCCCGATGGTCGAAAGCGTGTTTGAGTACGGCCCGCGCGTGGGGATCTGGCGTCTGTTGCGCATTTTTAAGCAGTTCGGCATTCGTGTCAGCATTCTGGGTGTGGTGCGGGCGCTGGAGCAATGTCCGGAGGCCGTGGCGGCATTTCTGGCGGATGGCCACGAAATAGTGAGCCACGGTTATCGATGGATCGACTATCACGGCATCGCCGAAACTGTCGAACGCGAGCATGTACGGTTGGCGGTTGAAAGCATCCGCAGGCTAACCGGCATCGCGCCGGCAGGTTGGTTCAGCGGGAGACCGAGCATCAACACCCGACGCCTGATCGTTGAAGCGGGAGGTTTTCTGTACGACCGCGATGCGTTGAACGATGAATTGCCCTACTGGGTCAATGTATCGGGTATGCAACATCTGGTCATCCCTTATTCTTATGAGACAAACGATAACCGCTTTGACCGCAATACCGGTTTTGGCAGCGCTGAGGATTTCGCGCGCTACATGATCGATACGTTTAATTTGATGTATGAAGAGGGTGCGACCCAGCCGAAACTCATGAGCATTGGTTTGCATGATCGGCTCATCGGTCGGCCCGGCAAGGCAGTGGGCCTGATCCGGTTTCTTGAACATGCTTGCCGGCATGACGGTGTCTGGTTTTGCACCGGTCGTGAGGTGGCCCAGCATTGGCACAGACACCACAAACCCAAGGTCTCCGGCGAGGATTGATCAGTGGGCTTGACGGACCACCAAGTCAGCGCCCATAACTGTTGTTCACATTGGGGTAACTTGTATGCGCATCGGGGTTGATGTCGGGGGTACGAATACTGATGCTGTGGTGATGCACGGCGGGCAGGTCGTGGCTGCAATCAAATCGCCGACCACCGAGGACGTCGGCAGTGGCATCGTGCAGGCTGTTCGGGAGGTTCTTGTGCAGGCCAGCGTCGCAGCCAGTGCGATCACCAGCGTAATGATTGGTACAACACAGTTCACCAATGCGATTGTGGAGCGCAAGCGTCTGGTCGAGGTAGGGATCATCCGCTTGGCCTTGCCTGCAACAACAAGCCTACCACCGTTAGTTGACTGGCCCGCCGATCTGGTCGAAAAGATTGGTCGAAATGTCGTGATGGCCCATGGCGGCTATGAATACGATGGCCGCGAGATCTCTGCTTTGAGACAAGATGAGATAATCGCCGCCGCTCGTCGATTTAACCGCGCTGGCATCAGGTCCGTTGCAATTAGTTCGGTATTTGCGCCGATGAATCAAAACATGGAAAAGCGCGCTGCTGACATGTTGCGGGCCGAAATTCCCGGGGTTGCGGTTACCATGTCCAGCAATATTGGCCGGATCGGAATGGTTGAGCGCGAGAATGCGGCGGTGATGAACGCGTCGCTGATGGAACTGTCCAAACGAGTGGTGGGGGCGTTTCGCACTGCTCTGAAGGAAATTGGGGTGACGGCTCCGTTTTTCATCTCGCAGAACGACGGCACCTTGATGACGTCGGACTTTGTCGAAACGTATCCTGTGCTCACCTTCGCCTCTGGGCCGACCAATTCGATGCGCGGCGCTGCGTTCCTGACCCAGTTCAAGGATGCTATCGTTGTGGATATTGGTGGCACGACAACGGATGTCGGGGTGCTATCTCAAGGATTTCCGCGCGAGTCCTCTGTTGCGGTCGATGTTGGCGGGGTCAAGACCAACTTTAGGATGCCAGACATTCTATCGATCGGCCTCGGTGGTGGAAGTCTCGTGCGCGACGACGGTGCAAGGATCGGGCCGGATTCCGTGGGTTTCGAATTGCCAAAATACGGTAAGGTTTTCGGCGGGGACACTCTGACCACGACAGATTTGGCGGTGGCAAGCGGCGCGGCGAGGATTGGCAACCCGGCCTTGGTCGCAGAACTGTCGTCCAGCGTCGTGGCGCGGGGCATGGAACGTATTCATCTTATGCTGGAAGAGGCAATCGATCGGGTGAAAACAACTTCCGCGGACATGAAGGTTGTTCTGGTCGGCGGCGGTGGAGTTCTGGTAACTCGCAAGCTAAAAGGCGCGTCTGAGGTGATCTTGCCCAAACACGCCGGTGTGGCCAATGCCATAGGCGCAGCAATTGCGCAGGTCGGCGGCGAGGTTGACCGGGTGTTTTCCTATGAAGGGCAGGGGCGCGAGTTGGCTTTAGATGGAGCCAAGCGCGAGGCCGCCGACCGCGCAATTGCTGCTGGGGCCGATCCTGCATCTGTCACGATCCTTGAGGTCGAAGAAGTACCGCTCGCTTATCTGCCGGGGGGCGCGGTCCGGGTGCGGGTAAAGGCGGTCGGCAATCTCGCCGGACATGGGGCTGACTGATCACAAAGAGTGCAAAGGGGCGACAAATGGACATCACTCTTGATCGGTTACACGACCTCGCACGGGGGGCTGCTTTTTTAGGCACCGGAGGCGGCGGGGACCCCTACATCGGTAGACTGATGCTGCAACAGCAACTGAGTGGAGGGGGTAGGGTCCGTCTGATTGACCCGTCCGAACTTGATGATGATGCTCTGGTGGTTCCAGTGGCAAACATGGGCGCTCCGACGGTACTGGTAGAACGCTTTCCCAACGGCCCCTCGGCGGTCCAAGCGGTGCGCAAGATGGAGAGGCTACTGGGCCGAAAGGTTGATGCCCTAATGCCGATCGAGGCGGGTGGGGTAAATTGCACCCTACCCTTGGTGGTGGGGTCCTTAATGAACCTGCCAGTGGTCGATGCTGATGGTATGGGCCGTGCATTCCCCGAACTTCAGATGACGACCTTCAGCATCTACGGCGTGGCGGGCAGCCCGGTCGTGATCCATGACGAGCACGGCAATGATGTCGTGGTCAGCGCTGTCGACGACAAGACCTCAGAATGGTTGGCCCGGGTGGTGTGCATGCGGATGGGCGGCAAGGCAGAGATCACTTTATACCCGATGAGCGGGCGCGATGCCAAGACCAAGTCTGTGCCGTATACCGTGTCGCTGGCGCTGCAAATCGGCGGGGTACTTGGCGCGGCACGTTCGACGAAGAGTGACCCATTCGCGGCCCTGGATGGCTTTTTTCGCGCTGCAAGACCGCCGCGTTGCTTCAAGGTACTGTTTGATGGCAAGGTCACCGACCTGTGGCGCGAGACGACGCGCGGTTTTGCTGTGGGTCATCTGGTGCTGGGCACACTGGACGGGACAGGTACGCCTATGGATATCGACTTTCAGAACGAATATCTTTCGGCAAGGATTGGTGAACTTTATGTTGCGACCACGCCCGACCTTATCTGCATTCTGGACCGCGAAACCGCCGAACCTATCACCACAGAAGGTCTGCGTTATGGTCAGCGCGTCAAGGTCGTGGGTGTTGGGGTCCCACCTGTGATGCGCACACCCGAGGCGCTGGCTGTCTGGGGCCCCCGAGTATTTGGAGTTGAACGAGACTATATCCCGATCGAGCAGATGGGCGACTGATCTCGCCACCAGCGAAAAAGATGGGTGTGACGATTTTTGCCCATAATGATGACAGTAAACTCCAAAAGTGAAGGCACTAGAAGTGCTGATGATTACTATTGGTTGACTAAAGCATCTTAAGAGCTAGTGTGGCAAAATCTTGCATCCCGTGCCCAGAGAAATGTGGCGATGGTGCCATCTATAGATGAAGGGATTAGCAGAATGGCCGTTCATGTTCGCGTAGTAACCCCGATTACGTCGAAGGGGTTTCGCAAACTCAGTGATTTTAGGGGCCTACTGCCGCCGGGTGACATACTCAGCCATGTAGAGATTGACAAGGGCCCGGCCTCCATCGAATGTGAATACGAAGAAATGCTGGCGATACCCGATACGGTCGCCAAGATCATCCAGGCCGAGCGCGACGGAGCTGATGCGGTAGTAATCGACTGCATGGGTGATCCGGGGCTCAAGGCTGGGCGCGAGTGTGTCAGGATACCAGTTTTTGGTCCCTGCGAGACCTCGATGAACTTGGCCTGTATGCTGGGCGACCATTTCAGCGTCATCACCGTGCTGAAGCGACTGCGTGGCCAGTTCGAAAATCAGGCGAAACTGTTCGGCGCTTGGGAGAAATACGCTTCTGTCCGGGCCGTGGACATCCCGGTGCTGGACCTTGAAGATGACCTTGGCTCGACCGTCAAGGCGCTCACTGCACAAGCCATACTTGCCATCGAAGAGGACGGCGCCGATGTGATCATCTTTGGCTGCACCGGAATGCTTGGCTGTGCCGACGGAGTTAGTGAGGGCCTAAGGCAGCGCGGATATGACGTGCCTGTCATCGACCCAGTTCCGGTCACAGTGCGTATGGCTGCGGCGGTGGCGGCAAGCGGGCTTTGCCATTCTAAACTGGCCTATCAGATGCCGCCGAGAAAGAAGATCGTTGGTTATGATATGCCAGACCTTTACCAAATGAGCGCACACGGGGTGCGATGAACACAATGGACCTAACCAGCTCGCCCTACCAGAACAGCTTTGGCCGGAGCGTCAGGGTATTTCTGGGGGGCAGCCGAGTATTCTGGCTGATCCTGCCAGCCTTTGCCTTTTTTCTGATTTTCTTTTTTGTGCCCGTCCTGTCTCTGTTCCTTATCAGCCTCGACAAGCCGGTAGCGGGCGTGGTCGAGCCGCAATGGAGCTTTACTGCAACCAATTTCATTCGCTTTTTCACCCGGGACACCTATTACGGTGCGGCGCTCCGGTCGATCGAGATGGCGACGCTGGTGGCGCTGATCACGCTGGTGCTGGGCTATCCCCTCGCATTCATGATCGCTAGGACCGAAAATCCGGGGCGCAACACTTTTTACATGATCTTGGTCCTGTGCGCGATGCAGCTGGATATGGTGATCCGACTTTACGGGTTGATGGTATTGTTAGGTGACAATGGGCTGATAAACCGCGCGCTGCTGGATGCGGGTTGGATTGAGGAACCCTTGCCGCTGATGTACAACTTTTCTGGGGTGGTCATCGGGCTGGTGCAGTTCTCGCTCCCTCTAATGGTGTTGTCTCTTATCGGTGTGATCCGGTCGATCAATCCATCCTTGGAGGAGGCGGCGCGCAGTCTGGGCGCGACGCGGAGGGCGGCCTTCTGGCGCATCATCGTACCGCTGTCAATGCCGGGCATCTTGGCCGGGTCACTCTTGGTTTTTGCCATCTCGATCAGTTCCTACGTTGTGCCGGCGCTGATGGGTGGCTGGAAGGTCATTGTCATGCCGATCCATATCTATCAGCAGATCGCCGAGTTGGGGAAATGGCAGTTCGGGGCCGCTATTGCCGTGGTTCTGTTCGCCACATCCGTGTTGGCTGTGGTGGTCTATCAGCGCTATGCTGCCATCACCGCCGGAGGGCGTACCTGAGATGGCCAAAGTTGCAACGTCAGCCGAGTTAAGAGTTGCCAGCCAGCGCCGCTGGTCTGAGCGTGCAATCCCGATCAGCATTCAGATTGGCGCTTGGGTTTCATTTGTCATCTTGCTGTTGCCAGTGGCTGTAGTGGTGCTGGCAGGCCTCAATTCAGGCGATTACCTGACCTTCCCGCCAGAGGGCCTTTCGCTGCGCTGGGTGATAGCCTTTTTGACTTCGCCGGCCTGGATGGGAGCTTATGGCTTCAGCATGGCTCTGGCTTTGGTAACTATGGTGATCTCGACCGTTCTGGGCACAGCCGCCGCAATTGTTCTGTCGCGCTATCGTTTCCGCGGGCGCGACATGCTCCGCGCCTACTTTCTATCGCCCTTGATCCTGCCCGGCGTGGTGCTTGGCCTGGCGTTGTACGTCTTTTACGTCGTCACCGATATCGGATTGGCCAAGAGCATGACTGGCCTTGTGATCGGCCACGTGCTTGTGACGTGTCCTTATGTCATTGGCACTGTCTCGGCGGCTCTGGTGGCGTTTGATGTATCGCTGGAAGAGGCCGCACGCAGTCTGGGTGCCAGTCCATGGACAGCATTTCGCCGCATCACCGTTCCCAACATCTCTGCCGGGGTTGCTGCAGGGGCGACGTTCGCCTTCATCGTTTCCTTCGGCCAGTTCGATGTGTCGCTTTTTCTCAGCACGCCAAACCTGACGCCGCTCCCGATCGCGCTTTATGTCTCGCTGCGCTATACTTTTGAGCCGACTGCAGCGGCTGCGGGTATCTTTGCAATTATTCTGGTGGTGGTCTCGATGCTGATCACCTCTCGCCTCGTCAGCCTGCGGAAATTCGGTGGCATCAAGTTCAGTTAAGCCGACGCGGGAAATGCCCCACTATCTAAGACAACTGACAAATCAGAAAAGAACCAACAGAGGAGTTCCAAATGTCCAATATCCCAACAGACACTGGTAAGAATATCTCCAGACGTAATCTGCTCAAACGTGGTGCTGCTGCCGGGTTTGGCGCTGGTCTGCCGCTTTTCAATATCAATCATGCCTGGTCGCAGGACGTCTATTACGACGGTCAGGTGTTCGACGCCGGTGGCGCCACGCTGAACGTTGGCGAATGGGGCGGGTTCTGGCAGGAGTTTGTGACC
The DNA here is from genome assembly GCA_947468085.1 of Paracoccaceae bacterium. Lineage (GTDB taxonomy): Bacteria > Pseudomonadota > Alphaproteobacteria > Rhodobacterales > Rhodobacteraceae > Stagnihabitans. The sequence continues at coordinate 26,551 of CANIKY010000026.1, forward strand.
GCAAACCTGCTGGATCAGTTCCAGAAGGATTTCAACTGCAAGATTTCTTACGACAGTTCTTGGCCTTGGTTCCCGAAATTCGTCGCCGGAGGTGTTGAGAAGCCGGTGTATGACATTGCCAACTGGAACCTGCCCGACATGTTCAAGACGGCGCGGGCCGGCGATTTCTTCCTAAAAAAGGACGAGCTGATCTCGAATATTCCCAATGCCAAAGACTGCTGGGATTTTGCCTTTGAAAATGGCATTGGCGTGACTTGGGGCTACGGCCAATATGCGTATGCTTACCGCACTGACATTGCCAATCCTGCGCCGACGGACTTCAAGTCGTTCTGGCAGGATCAGTATGGCGGCGGCAAGCGCGGCACCTACATAACCTCGAACACGCTCCAGATGGAGTTCTTCATGACTGCCTCGCATGTCTTCGGTGGCGACACCAAGAACATTGATGCTGGATATGAGGCGATGCGTGCGGCAGTGCCGATGAAAATTTCGGACTTTACTGGCAATATGCAGACCCTGATCGAACGCGGTGAAGTCAACATCTGCGTTCAGTGGGAAGGCGAGATATACAATCAGGTCGATAAGGGGGTCCCAGTTGCCGCCATGGTTTGGCAGGAGTTGAAGCCGATCCTCACCCAGACCAAGACAATCAGCCGCTATTCTGAGCCGTTGCAGAAAAGGTTGGCACTTGCTTTGCTGGACCGAACGCTCGACCCGGCCTATGCCCAGAAGTTTGCGGAAACTTTCTATATGCGGCCTACTAACGGCAAGGCTGTTATCCCGCCAAACCTGGCCAGCAAGGGCGTTGTAAACACCGCCGATGCGACCAACGGTTTGGTGACGATGGACTGGAACTGGTATCTCGACAACGAGGACGACATTGTCGAAACCGTGAATGGGATTTTCTCTGCTTAACGCGCTCTCAGGCTGCGGGCGGCGCCCGCAGTCTGCCATTCCCTGACTGGCGAGGTTCCATTCCGTGTCCACCGTCGAAATCGTCGAACTAACCAAATCCTATGGAGGCACGCTCGCCCTGTCGCCTACCAGCTTTCGAGTAGAAGAGGGCGAATTCTTTTCTCTGCTCGGCCCATCGGGCTGTGGCAAGACAACTACCCTGCGCATGATCGCGGGGTTTGTCGCGCCGACTGGAGGGGCCGTTGTCATCGGTGGTGAGGATCTGACCTTTTTGCCGCCCGAACGACGCGGCATCGGGATCGTGTTTCAAAACTATGCGATCTTCCCGCATATGAACGTGTTTGACAACATTGCTTTTGGCCTTTTGATGCGGAAGGTCCCCAAGCCCGAGATTGCCAAGCGGGTGATGGAGGCCCTCGACCAGGTTGGACTGTCGGGCTATCACGCGCGGTTTCAGCGCGAACTGTCGGGTGGCGAGCAACAGCGCGTTGCTTTGGCGCGAGTGCTGATCACCGAACCGCGCATCCTACTTCTGGACGAGCCGCTCAGTGCGCTCGATAAAAAATTGCGCGAAGAGATGAAATACTGGATCAAGGAATTGCAGCGCAACCTCAAGATAACCACTATTTATGTGACCCATGATCAGGGCGAGGCGCTAACCATGTCGGACCGCATCGCCGTGATGAACAAGGGCTCGGTGGCGCAGATCGGCACGCCGGATGATATATATGAACGCCCCGCCAGTCGGTTTGTCACAGAATTCATTGGTGAATCTAACATTCTGGACGTCGTGGTGCAATCAGTGGACGGCGGCTTATGCAAGGTTTCTATCGGCGATAAGGTAGCGCTGGCCCGGTCGCGCCTCGGTCTGGCGGTTGGCGATGTGGCAGCCTTGGTGGTGCGTCCAGAGCAGGTGCTTTTGGGCGAGGATGCCGCCCAAAGTGCCAATCCCCTATCTGGCGTCGTGCTGGATCATACCTATCAGGGCAGCTTCATCCGATACCGCGTCGATGTCGGCGGCCACAAGTTGGTGGCTGAGGTTGCCAACCGCTCGGACCAATCGATCATAGCGGACGGCACCAAAGTCGCTGTCGCCTGGCAGGCCGAAGGGGCCAGCCTGACAACTAACTGAATTCAGGACAAATAGGGAAACCAGAGCATGCGTATAGGCATAGACGTGGGCGGGACCAACACGGACGCAGTCCTGATGGACGGGATGGAGGTCAAAAGCTGGCATAAAACGCCGACCTCGGCCGATGTCTCGAGTGGCATCATGGCAGTGCTGCGGGCGGTTATGACTGAGGGTGGGGCAAACCCAACCGATATTACCGGCGTGATGATCGGCACCACCCATTTCACCAATGCCGTGGTCGAACGCAAACGCTTGCTCCAGGTTGCGGCGATCCGACTTGGCTTGCCTGCGACATTGGGCCTGCCGCCGATGATCGACTGGCCCGATGATTTGGGCTCCACACTCGGCTATCACCGTTACATGATCCATGGTGGCCATGAATTTGACGGCCGCCAAATCGCCCCTTTGAATGAAGACGAATTGCGCGCAGCGGGGCGTGATATGAAGAAAAAAGGTCTGCGCGCTGGGGCGATCACATCTGTTTTCTCGCCAGTCAACCCCGACATGGAAATCCGCGCCGCCGAAATCATCGCGGAGGAAGTTCCGGATGTTGCATTGTCGCTAAGCCATCAGGTTGGCCGCATAGGTTTCCTTGAACGCGAGAATGCCACTATTATGAATGCGTGTCTGGCCGACCTTGCGACCAAGGTGGTTCAATCCTTCCGGCTGGCGCTTTCCACGCTGAACATCACCGCCCCCTTCTACATCTCGCAAAACGACGGCACGCTGATGACGGCAGAATATGTGGAAAAATACCCGGTTCTTACCTTTGCTTCCGGCCCAACCAACTCGATGCGTGGGGCCGCGCTGTTGGCAGGCGTCAAGGAGGCGATGGTGGTCGATATCGGTGGTACCACATCGGATGTTGGGATGCTATTGCATGGTTTTCCGCGTGAATCCTCAGTCACCGTTGAAATTGGAGGGGTGCGAACCAATTTCCGTATGCCCGACGTGCTTGCCATCGGCCTTGGCGGTGGCAGCCTGGTGCGTGACAATGGGTTGCGAATTGGACCGGATTCGGTGGGTTATGAGTTGACCGAAAAAGCGTTGGTCTTTGGCGGAGATGTGCTGACCACTACTGATATCGTGGTGGCGGCGGGCCTGGCCGATATCGGCGACCGGAGCAAGGTGGCCCATCTGACGCCAGAGTTGATCGAGAACGCCATTGTCACTATGCACCGGATGGTTGATGAAGCAGTAGACAAGATGAAGACCAGTTCAGAGCCCCTGCCGGTTATTCTGGTCGGAGGCGGAGCGGTGCTGATGTCGCGCGGCCTGTCCAGCGCATCGCATATTCTCAAGCCGCCCCATTTCTCGGTTGCCAACGCCATCGGGGCCGGGATTGCGCAGGTCGGCGGCGAGGTTGACAGGGTATTCTCGCTGGAAGGTCTGGGCCGTGATGCCGCCCTGGCCCAGGCTAAAGCTGAAGCCATCGCAAAGACTGTGGCTGCCGGTGCCAGACCCGAGACTGTCCAGGTCACCGATATTGAGGAAGTGCCGTTGGCCTATCTGCCCTCCTCTGCCACCCGAATCCGCGTCAAGGCTGTCGGCGATCTGGTGGTGACGAAATGATCCTCAATAGCGCTGATCTTATCGATCTGTGCCGCGGGGCGGCATTTCTGGGTACGGGTGGCGGCGGTGATCCATACATTGGTCGCCTGATGGTAGAGCACGCTATTTCCGAGGCACATCCGGTCGAGATCATAGATCCCTCCGATGTGCCGGACGATGCGCTGGTCATCCCCACCGCCATGATGGGCGCGCCGACTGTGCTGGTCGAGAAAATCCCGCGTGGCAACGAGGCGGTGCTGTCCTTGCAGCGGCTTGAACGACATCTGGGCAAGAAAGTGTTCGCCACCATGCCTATCGAGATTGGGGGCATCAATTCGACCATGCCATTGGTCGTGGGTGCACGCCTCAACCTTCCCGTGGTCGATGCTGACGGCATGGGCCGCGCATTCCCAGAATTACAGATGGAAACCTTCAACGTCTATGGCGTGCACGGCACGCCGATGGCGATCACCAATGAATACGGCGACTGCACACTGATTGAGACCCATGACAACAAGATGATGGAATGGATTGCTCGCGGCGTGGCTATCCGTATGGGCGGCGCCGCCTATATTGCCAATTATCCGATGACTGGCGAACAGGTCAAACGCACCTCTGTGCCCAACACGCTGACGTTAGCGTTGAAGATCGGGCGCTGCATTCGTGAGGCGCGCGAGGCCCATCGCAACCCATTCGACGCGCTTTTGAACCTATTGCCCAAAACCCCCTATAACTTTGGTAAGATCATCTTTCGCGGCAAGATCAGCGACATGTTTCGCGAAACCCGCGCCGGTTTTGCCGCAGGACGAGCGCGGATCGAAGGCCTTGGCGAGTGGAAAGGTGTCATGGTAATCGAGATCCAGAACGAAAACCTAACCGCCCGGGTCGATGGGGTCCTGAAGGCAATCGTACCCGACCTCATTTGCATACTAGACAGCGAAACTGCTGAGCCGATTACCACTGAAACGCTGCGCTATGGCCAGCGCGTGACGGTGATGGGGGTGGCAGTGCCGCCGATGATGCGCACCCCTGAGGCTCTGGCGATCTTTGGCCCGGTTGGCTTTGGTTTCACGGACAAGTTCACCCCGATAGAAGCAATGGATTAAGCAATGCCACGCCAATTTGTGCTTGAGGATCTTGATGACCTTTGCAGGGGCGCAGCCGTCCTTGGAACTGGCGGTGGTGGGGACCCCTATATCGGGGGGCTTCTGGCCGCTGAAGCCATCCGCAAGTATGGGCCTGTAACCCTCTGGGATCTGGCCGAAGTCCCTGACGATGCTTTGGTCGTAGCCATTGGCGGTATGGGAGCCCCGACTGTGGTGATCGAGAAAATCCCCAATGGCCGCGAATATCTATGGGCGCTGGAGGCGTTGGAGCGGCATCTGGGTCGCAAGGTGGATGCCATAATTCCATTTGAGGCGGGTGGCATGAATTCAACAACGCCGCTGATGGTGGCGGCTGAACGTGGCCTGCCGGTTGTCGATGCTGATGGCATGGGCCGTGCATTCCCAGAATTGCAGATGGAAACCTTCAACGTCTATGGCGTACCTGCCGCCCCGATGGCGGTGGTAAATGAGTGGGGTGACAGTGTGATCATCGAGGCGGGCAGCGCCAAGATGGTAGAATGGCTAGCGCGGGGGGCGACAATTCGCATGGGCGGCCATACCGCGATTGCCGAATATGCAATGGACGGCGCCACTTGCCGGCGTGTCTCGGTGCCAGGAACGCTCGGCCTGACCCAGATCATCGGACGCAGCATCCGTGAGGCCCGTGAACAGCACCGAGATGTCTTTACCAGTCTGATCGCTAGTTTTGCGAGCACGCACTATCAGCATGCCCGAATTCTTTTTTCCGGCAAGATCTCTGATGTTTCGCGTCGCACTGAACGCGGTTTTGCCATCGGTGATGTCCGCATCGAAGGGCTGGAGCCGTTTGCAGGTGAAATGCTGATCCGGGTGCAGAACGAAAACCTGTTGGCGCTGCGCGACGGTCAGGTCCGTGCTATTGTCCCAGATCTGATCTGCATATTAGACAGTGAGACCGGCGACGCCATCACCACCGAGCGCGTCCGATATGGCCAGCGCGTCACCGTGCTTGGCGTGTCTGTGCCGCCGATCATGCGCACCGCTGAAGCCCTGGCTATCTTTGGCCCGCACGCCTTTGGTCTGGATTACCCATTTACCAAGATCGAGGACCTGCCCCGCTAAAGCGTCACGGTCGGTGCGGCCAGGTTGAGCCTTGGGTTAAGGGATAGGACCAAATCCTGAGGCTTTCGTTGTGATAAGGGCACTCGGAAAATCTCTTTCAAATGGCCTACGCCGATCATCGTGATCACCGCCTCGTTGTCGGGAATGCCAACGCACGCACGCATAGCCTTGTCGATGTCCTTCGTGACGCTCCAGTTCAACATGCAGGCCCCTAGGCCAGCCGCATGAAAGGCCAGCGCCAGCGTCATGGCGAACAGGCCACCGTCGATCCAATGCTGATATCGCTCGCCGATCAGGTTCAAGTGTTCCATGTTCGAGGTGACAATCAGCACCGCCCCAACCTCAGAGCCAAAGCCGCGGTTGCCCGACTGATAAGACAGGACGCGAGCCTTGTCCTCGGCGCCGGTGAAGGCATAGACCTTACAGGTTTGGCGGTTGCAAACCGATGGTGCCTGTTGTGCGGCCTTGGTAGCCGCCTCGATCTCGCTTCTCATTACCGGTTGGTCAGAGAATTGCCTCACGGAATGGCGGGCCTGCATGAATGCTACGAAATCACCAGTTGAGGCTCGTCGCAGATCGGCAGCCCGAACCTCTTCCGTACCACCCGCTACCTCCGTCGCGCGAAAGCCGTTCGTAGCGTCAAACCTGTCCAATTCGCCCGCTACATCCGAGACATCCACCACTACGCTGCGATTGAACGCCACCCAAGCGTCGAGCACCCGCATAGCCGAAGCGGTCGAACTATCGGGCCCGTAATCCACGATATAATCATTGATCTTCCGCAGTAGACTTGTCACCTTGTCTTTCCCAAAGCCCGGCCTAGGGTTCGACAGCGACAGTCCATGTTCAATGGAATGAAACAGAATATGGATCAACGCCCGCTGGTTCTCACGGTTGCGCTTGCCAATCAAGAAGGAAGCTTTGGCAAAGCGGCGGTAATCGTACCAGAAATTCGCGGCCAGTTTAACCGCAAGCATCAGATCCCTGGCCTTCTGATTCCAAAGTGTCATGCATACTACCCAAGGTCGCGGACATCTTCCGTTAACTTATCGGCGCAGCTTTCTGACAAAATGTCAAAGGGAAGAATGTGGATTGTCGCCCTTTCAAAGTTTCCCCCGACCCCAGCCATTTGGCAATCCCCATTTATAGCGGGGTCGATTTGACATCGTATACTGCCTCATCTCTCCAAAATATCCGCAAAACAAAGATCTAGCAGAACGATTCAGCGGAAGGATCGACGAGGTCCAGCAATCCCTTTTCGGGCTGGCTATGACCGAGAAGCCATGTTTTGGGGGGATATGCTGCTCTAAAATCAGCAGCTTCTCGAATTAGTCCTCGGCAACAAGATACTCTTGCAAGCAAGGAAGGCGTGGCGCAAAATGAGGTCAAAGTTCCTTTGAAAGCAGACCTATCAAATACAAGGAAGTGACACCTATGAATACTTTTTCGTGAACTAAATGTGCAAAGTCTGCGACTATACCATCCACTCAGCGCAACATCATTTCGGCTGGGACAACGCACTTGTACCGGCCGAACGAGTGGTGCCGGGATCGACAATCCTGTTCCAATGTAACGACAGCTCGGCGGGCCAGCTTGGCCCGTCATCCAGTGTTGCCGACGTAATCACGCTTGATTTCGGTAAGATCAACCCAACCTCTGGACCTATTTATGTCGAAGGCGCGCAACCCGGTGATGCGTTGCGCGTGACCATCGAAAGCTTCATACCTCAGCCCCGCGCAGGGCGTGGCTTTGGGTGGACGGCTAATATCCCAGGGTTTGGCTTGCTGGCAGATCAATTTCTCGATCCCGCTCTGCATATCTGGTCTTATGACGTTGGGCAAATGGCGCCAGCGCTGTTTGGCACCCTTGCCAGGGTGCCCCTTAAACCCTTTGCTGGTACCATCGGCAACTCACCAGCCGCCCCCGGCCTTCACTCTGTCGTGCCACCCCGCAGGGTGGGGGGTAATCTTGACATCCGCGACCTGACCGCCGGCGTGATCTTGTATCTGCCGGTTGAGGTGGAAGGCGCATTGTTTAGCGTCGGCGACACGCATGCGGCCCAAGGCGACGGCGAGGTTTGCGGCACTGCCATCGAATCCCCGATGGACGTGGTACTGACGCTGGACCTTGTCAAAGGCGCAAACCTCAAGACGCCGCGCTTTACAACCCCGGGTCCGGTGACGCGCCATCTGGATGCCAAAGGCTATGAGGTGACGACCGGCATAGGCCCTGACCTGATGCACGCAGCGCGCGACGCCGTGTCGCACATGATCGACTTTTTGTGTGCAACACGCGGGATGGCGGCGGTCGATGCCTATATGCTGTGTTCCACCTGCGGTGATCTGCGCATCTCTGAGATCGTGGACATGCCCAATTGGGTGGTCAGCTTTTATTTTCCGCGTGTGGTGTTCGAATGAGCGTGTCCTATGACCTGGACGAAGGTTGCAGGCTTGAGAATTGTGATCTTGTGGACAAACGCCGCTGCGTCGCGGCTGGCCGAGACGGATTACCTGAGAGTTAAGCGCGCCTTCTCTCCAACAAAACAAACTTGCGACATTGTGGGCTGTGCGCCCCCGCAACCATCGTTACTTGCCTAACACCCGCACCAACCGTGCGGGTTTTTGCATTTGTACCTATCCCATTGTCGCAGAGCGACAATATGGCGCCCAGTTCCCCGAAAAGCTCGATCTTATGGCCGCCGGGGGCGGTTGGGTCGGGGGTCAG
>CANIKY010000027.1 GCA_947468085.1 Paracoccaceae bacterium
TGATGCACCCCCGATGATCAACCCAAGTCCTAAAAATGCAGCGCGCGGCCGTAAGCGTCCAGCACCGATTCGTGCATCATCTCGGACAGGGTCGGGTGCGGGAAGACGGTGTTCATCAGGTCTTCTTCGGTCGTCTCGAGCTGGCGGCCGATGACATAGCCTTGGATCAGTTCGGTCACTTCCGCGCCGATCATATGCGCACCCAACAACTCTCCGGTTTTGGCATCGAACACGGTTTTGACCATGCCTTCCGCCTCGCCCAAGGCAATCGCTTTGCCGTTGCCGATAAAGGGGAAGCGGCCCACCTTAACCGTATAGCCAGCATCCTTGGCCTTTTGCTCGGTCATCCCCACAGATGCCACCTGCGGGCTGCAATAGGTGCACCCTGCGATGGATCCCGCTTTGATCGGATGCGGATGGCCGCCTGCGATCAGTTCGGCCACCATAACGCCCTCGTGGCTGGCCTTATGCGCCAACCACGGCGCACCGGCGATGTCGCCAATGGCGTAAAGGCCGGCCACGCCCGTGCGGCAGTAGTCATCTGTCACCACATGGGTGCGGTCAATCTTGACGCCCAAAGCCTCTAGCCCCAGCCCTTCGACATTGCCCACGATCCCCACGGCAGAGATCACAGTGTCAAATTCCGCCGTGGTCGTGCCATTGGCATCTTCCAGATAAGCCACAACCTTACCGGGCGAACGATCCAGCTTTTTGACTGTGGTTTTTTCTAAAATCTTCATGCCCTGCTTGACGAAAGCCTTCTTAGCAAAGGCCGAGATTTCCGCATCTTCCACGGGCAGTACGCGGTCCATCACCTCGACCACGGTGGTGTCAGCGCCCAAAGTGTTAAAGAAGCTGGCAAATTCGATCCCGATCGCACCAGACCCGATCACCAGCAGCTTCTTGGGCATCCGCTTGGGCTGCAAGGCATGGCGATAGGTCCAGACCAGATCGCCGTCGGCCTCTAGCCCCGGCAATTCGCGGGCCCGTGCGCCCGTGGCAAGGATGATGGCCTTGCCTGAAAGCTCTTCCACGCCCTTATCGGTCTTGACCGACACCACCCCAGCTTTGGGAATGCTCGCCACCCCCATAAACACGGTGATTTTGTTCTTCTTCATCAGATGCCCGATGCCGCCCGACAATTGCTTGGCCACCCCGCGAGAGCGCGCAACAACCGCGTCCAGATCAAAACTGGCCCCCGTGACCGACAGGCCAAATTCCTTGGCGCGGTGCATCAGGTGAAACACTTCGGCAGAGCGCAGCATGGCCTTGGTCGGGATACAGCCCCAGTTCAGGCAAATGCCGCCCAGATTTTCGCGCTCGATAATGGCGACCTTTTGGCCCAGTTGTGCAGCGCGGATCGCGGCCACATAGCCCCCTGGGCCAGACCCAATCACCACCACATCGAAGCTTTGCGCTGCCATCTTCACTCTCCCCAAAAAGTAGTTTGGCCTTAAACTATCTCAAAACCTCAAGCAAGCTTACCTGCGCCTTGGGCCTATGCGTCTTTTGCATGGCTGGATTGCAGGGCTTGCACCACAGCACCGTACCCGCCTTGGTCCAGAAACGCCGCCTCTGGCCCTGTGCTTTCGCGCCCCAAGGCGGCGTTGCGGGACGGAAAGCGGCCAAAGCGGGCGATGATCTCGGCATGGGCGCGGGCGTGCAGCGCCATGTCGGGGGCTGTGGGCAGGCGTTCTTCCATCAAACGCACGGCACGGGTTTGATCGGCGGGGTTTTCGGAATGCTCGAAGGGCATGTAGAAAAACTGCCGCTCTGGTTCTGGCGCGCCCATGTCCCAGCCTTCGTCCAAGGCGCGGCGGGCGGCGGCGAGGGCCAAGGGGTCGGTGGCGAAACTATCAGCTTGGCCGCGGTGCATATTGCGCGGCAATTGGTCGGTCAGGATCAGATAGGCCAGCGTGCCCACCGTGCCATCGACCCAATGATCTAACCCACCATCCCGCGCCGCTTGCCACAGGTCTAAGCACTGCGCGCGGCACAAATCATCCAGCGCCTCGCCGCCTGCATACCAGCCTTCAGGCCCGACCGCGCCTAACCAAAATTCCAGAACTTCAACCGGATCATCCATTTCACACCCCTATTTTATTGCCGCAGGCTGACAGGTTCGCACCGCCCGTGCAATCAACCCGCGCGGCGGGTGCGGGGTTCTTGTTCCATCACGGCCCCCACGGCGAGAGAGCTGGCATTGGGCGACAAGCCAGTAAAGCTGGCCTGCTCCACCGGGCCCGACCTGCGGCTGATGCGCCATGCGGCGTAGCCGGCAAGGGCGGCAAATAGCAGCGCCAAAAACAGAAAATATCCCCCCGCCCCGATCTGCGCCATGAACCAGCCTGACACCAGCGGTCCAAAGATCGCACCAAATCCATTGAGAAAGATCAATCCGGCCGAGGCGCCGGGCATATCCTCTTTGGTCAAATAATCATTCGTCAGAGCAATCAGCAAAGAATACAAAGGGTTGATGATCCCGCCCAGCAGCAGCGCCACGCCCAAGATCATCGAAAACGGCAAGGGGATAAAGCTTGCCAGCACCATCAGCACCGCCCCCACACCTGACAGGCCCATGATCAGCGCCCGCCGGTCCATCCGGTCGGACGCCCAGCCGATGGGATATTGCAGCACCAACCCGCCCAGATACAGCGTGCCGCCAAAGGCCGCGATCTGGCCAAAGCTTAACCCCTCCATCGCCCCCCAGACCGAGGCCATTCCAAACATCCCCGCATAAATCCCCCCCGTCAGCAGCATTCCCATGCAGCCCAAGGGCGATGTGGCGAAAAGCTTGGCAAAGCTGATGCGCTTGGCGTCTTCAAAGGTGGGGGCGGGTGTGTCGGCCAGAAGGATCGGCATAAAGGCCAAAGACACCAGCACAGAGGGGATGATAAACAGCCCAAACCCCGCAGGGTCGCCCAAGGCCAGCAGCCCTTGGCTGGCGATGATGCCCAGCATCTGCACGATCATATAGGCCGACAGCGCCTGCCCGCGGGTTTCATTGGTGGCGGTGTTGTTCAGCCAGCTTTCCGCCGTCACATAGATGCCAGAAAAGCAAAACCCGATCAAAACCCGCATCAAAGACCACGCCGTCCAATCCAGAACCAGCGGGAACAAGATCAGCACCGCCGAAATCAACGACCCAAGGGCCGAAAACACCCGCACATGGCCCACCCGCCGGATCATCGAGGGCGCAAGGCGCGACCCGCCCAAGAACCCGACAAAATAGGCCGACATGACGATAGACAGCTGAAATGTGGTGAAATGCTCGATCGCCCCGCGCACCCCCAAAAGCGTGCCCTGCACCCCGTTGCCCACCATCAAAAGCATGACACCCAGAAGCAGCGGCCACGAATGGCCAAGAACCTTCAGCATTTATAGCTCCTTTAACGGGCAGACATCACGGGATCAGCAGCGACGAATCGCCGTAAGAGAAGAAACGATAGCCGTTTGCGATGGCATGGTCATAAACGTGGCGCATCCTGCCAGCCCCCATAAAGGCGGCGACCAGCATCAAAAGCGTGGATTTGGGCAGGTGGAAATTGGTCATCAAGCCATCGGTGACGGCAAAGCGAAAGCCCGGATAGATGAAGATATCGGTCGGCCCGCGCCATGCCTGCACTTGGCCCGTGGCCAAAGCGGCCGTCTCAATCAGGCGTAGCGCTGTGGTGCCCACGGGAATGATCCGCCCGCCCGCCTGTTTGGTTGCAGCAATCTCGGCCGCGGCTTGGGGCGTCACCTCGCCCCATTCGGCGTGCATTTTGTGGGTGGTGACATCGTCGACCTTGACTGGCAAGAAGGTGCCTGCGCCGACGTGCAGCGTGACTTCGGTGAAATCCACGCCCTTGTCGGCCAAGGCTTGCAAGAGCCAGGGTTCAAAATGCAAACTGGCTGTGGGGGCCGCCACCGCGCCGGGGTGGCGCGCAAAGACGGTTTGGTAATCGTCTTTGTCTTGCGCATCGGCGGGGCGTCTGGCCGCGATATAGGGCGGCAGCGGCATTTGGCCCGCCCCTTGCAAAGCCGCATCAAAATCGGCGCCTTTGAGATTGAAGTCCAGTGTCAGGTCGGTTTCCGACTTTTGCACCGCGCTGGCACAAAGATCATCGCCAAAGCGGATCACCTCGCCCACCTGCACCTTGCGCAAGGGTTTGGCCAAGGCGCGCCAGCCAGTGGCGGTTGGGTCCAGCAAGGTGACTTCCACCTTGGCCACGGCGTCCCCCCTTTGGCGGGTGCCAAACAGGCGCACGGGCAAGACGCGGGTGTTGTTCAAGATCAGCCGGTCGCCGGGGCGAAAAACATCCACCAGATCGCGCACATGCAGGTCGCGCAGATGATCCGCCTCGGCCACCAGCAGCCGTGCCGCACTGCGCGGGCGGGCGGGGCGGGTGGCGATCAACGCCTCGGGCAGGTCAAAGTCGAAATCCGACAGTTTCATCCGCCACCGCCCGCTTGTGTTGCGCTTGCCGGCAGGTCCAACGAAGGGGCCGGCGCGCGGAACAGATCGCGCACCATGCCCGGGGTCAAGATCGACAGCGGGTTGACCGAGACCGTTGCCGTCTTGGCAGGGCCTTGCAACTTATAGGCAAAGCCAAAAAAGCCCTCCCCGCGCTTTGTCAAAAGCGAACCCAATCCGTTGAGAACATAAAGGGGCGACACAACGCCGCGCATATCCAACTGGTCGGTGTCAGAGTGATAGAGCCCTTCAAAAGACACACCCATCGACGCACCGATGGCCGAACCGCGCTGGACATCTATGGTCTTGGGGGTAACAACAAACTGGGCATAGGTGGTGTCAAACACGATCCCCGCACCGCGCAACTGGTCCAACAGGCCCACGACCGAAATGGCGGAAAGAAGGTCAACCAAAACCGAGCCGTTGTTAACCCGAATGCCCTTGATCGCGGCCGATCCGTCATAAGTGCCCGCCTCGGCCCGCGGGATAAGGGTCATCGACAGGCTGCCCCCTCGGGCCGAGGCGAAGACCCCGGCCGCCTTCATCGCAAGACCTGCATCATCAGACTTGATCCGCACCGCCGTGCCATTGCGGCTTGGAACCGCGACGCCAGTGATGGGCACAGTATCGTTCAGCGCCCCACTGAAGGCGCCGTTGAACCCACCTTGGGTGGAAAAATCGCCCTCAAACCCCGTGATTCGCAGGCTTTTGGCCAGTTTGACCGATTGGGCCGAAATGCGAATGGCATTGCCAGTTGCCGCATTGGCGCTTGGCACAGTGACCCGTGCTTGGGCAAAGCCTTGCAGGTCTATCGTGCCCGAGGTCAGGGCAAAAGACACAGGCTCACCTGCGCCTTGGCCAGCAATCTCAACCGCGCCCTCTAGCCAAGGGGCAATGCGCACCGGATCGAACCGCGCCATATCCAAGCGGCCGTCGGGATGAAGCAACACGCGGCCCTTGGCGGTCAGGCCCGCACCCGACAGGTCAAGACGCGTCACCTCTGGGGCGGGGCCAAGACGAACGTCCACCTCTAATCGACCGGCGTCATTTGTTGGTTTTGACCAACCCACTTCAGGAAGGGCCAGCGCCATCCCCCGCAGATCAGAGCGGATCTGCACCATAGGCGCGCGGCCCTTGAGAAGTTCCATCGTCACATCGGCCTGCGCTGCCCCCTTGACCATGCTGTCGGGCAAACCCAGCGCAAACTCGGCCACCGCCGCCTGTGACAGCATGACTTTGCCTGTGATTTGGGCTGGCGGAACGGGACGCGACGTCGTGGTGATGTAAATCCCCTCGGTCAGCCCATTTTGCAGGGCTTGTTCTTGCGGGGTGGGGGCGGTGTCAGGCAATTCTTGCACAAAACTGCCCTCGATTGGCACGTTCCCGATCAAGCCTGCCCCAGAAATGCGCAGCCCCTTGGGTGTTACCCCCACCGTCAGCAGGGGCGAGGTAAACCTGTGGCCCTTGATCAGCACATCCGAGGCGAAATCCACCACCTTGGCCGTCACATCAAAACTGACATCCCAAGGCATGACGCGCGCCTTCATGGGAAAGCTTATCTGTGCCGTCACGCTGGCGCGCCCCTGCCCTAAATTCACCGGCTGCCCCGCTTTTTGCAGATATTGGAACGGCGGTTGATCCATCAGCGACAAAACGCCCGTCAAAGCGCCCGCCATATGCAACTCGATATTTGCAATCGCGGCCTTTTGGGTGATGTCGGGCACCGCAAGCACTGTGCCCGCCACATCCAGCGCGCCACCTTCAGGCGGTGTCAGGATGCCTTTTGACATGACCAAAGTATAAGATTTACCCTGAATTGTGGCATAGCCATCGGCCCCCGTAACGGGCGGCATTTTGGGCATGATGCGCAACTCGGCCTGCGAGAAGCTATAGGACATCTCTGTCTTCGGCTCTGCCCCGGGGACAAGGCGCACGCTGGCACGCAGGCGCGACAGGTCTGCATTGCGGATGTTGCTTTGCACCCAATTGCGCGTGCCCGTCACCAAACGCAGGGGCCAAAGCGCCAAAAGCCTGTCGCGCGAGATCTGGTTCAGCGTCAGGTCAAGGGCCACGCGCCACCCGGCCGGATCAGTGCTGATCTGCCCTGAAAGGCCCAGATGCTCGCCGCCCTCGTTTAGGGCCAACTGACCAATGTCAAGCGTGAAGGGATCCAGTTTAAGCCGCACATCGACCGCCCCTTGGTGAAAGGTGACGGGGGCTGCAAACAGGCCCGCCGGATCAACCGACAGATCCGAAATTTGGATTTGTCCCAAGAAGGCTGCAGGAATGCGCCCCGACAGCGGGCCGGTGATCTTTTGGCCCTTGGCATCGACCAGATAGACTTGGCCCTTGGTTGCCACCCGCAAGGTGCGGCTTTGCAGCGACACTTCACTTAGCACAATGCGCCCGACTGCCGCATCATACTCAAGCCCAAGGCCGGCCTTGTCAAAGGCAATGGGCGTGGCATTGGGCGCAGGCTGCAAAGCGCCAGCCCCAAAATCCAACCGCCCGTCAAAGGCCCCGACACCGTCACGATCAATCAAAGCCACCAAACGGCCCGAGATCGGCGCGTCCAGCACCGCAAGCCAGCCCAGCATCGGCGTTTGCGCCGCCAGATCCTTTGCCGCGACATTTTCCACCTGCACCGTCACACGCGCCGATCCAGCCCCTTTGGCAGCAACGGCTGTCAACACGGCCCGGGCGGGGGCCGCATCATCTGCCACCAAAGTCAGGCTGATCTGGGCCGAAATCTCGGCCGCGCGGTGGTCAATTGTCATCAGCCCGTCACCCACCTGCCATGTGCGACCTGTGCGCTGGTCAGTCAGGGCCAAGCTGACGCCTTCCGCCCGCACTTGGGTGAGATGGGTCAACAAGGGCAGGGCAAAGGCTTGGTCAAGCTTGGCAAAGACCGTGGTAAGGTTGTCAATCTTGGACCCTTCGCCGCTGCCCAAGGTCAATAGCAGATTGCCTTGGGCGTCGCGACGCAACGCGATCCGCGCACCGACGATGCGCAGGTTTTTGGACCGCAGTTGCCCTTGCGGCAGGCCAGCGGGATCAAGGGTGAGATAGGTTTGCGGCAGGGTCAACACTGTCTGGCCGTCCGCTTGCAACAAGCGCAGATCGTCCAGCACCAAATGGGGTATCCAATCCTCGCCCACCATCACATCAATGCCGCCCAGCGACAAAGCCCCGCCGGGCAGGGCCTCGGCCAGACTGCGGTTCAGGCGGGCTTCGACCTCGGCCACAATCCACACAGGCATGGGCAGCGTGCGGCCCAGAATTTGCAAGGTCAGGGCCACAAGTCCAAAGACCAGCGCCAAAAACACCATCCGTCCCCAAAGACCGCTGCGAGGACGGCGCGGGCGTTTGGGGTGCCGTCTTAGGGCAAAGCCTTTGCGCGGCGCGGGCACAGCCTTGGCCGGGTCTGTCACAGGGGCTTTAGGCTTTTGCCCCGCCCCGCTGCCCTGCCCTGCCGGTGTCATGCCCACCTCACCCAACTCTGATACAGCCGTTGCCTTTATCTTCGCCGAAAGGCAACTAGATGCCAAAGCTATATTACCGCAAAAGGCAAGGAGCCGCCCATGACTTCGCACATGACCATAGGCCAAATGGCCCCCGATTTCACCTTGCCCCGCGATGGGGGCGCACTGGTGACCCTATCCAGTTTGCGCCCGAAGCCTGTAGTGCTGTTCACCTATGGTGCTGACGGGACGCCCTCTTGCACCAACGAGGTGATGGATTTCAACGCTTTGTTGCCGCAGTTTTCCAGCCAAGGCATTGTGGTTTTGGGCCTATCCAAGGACAGCGTGGCCAAGCATGAGAAGTTTATTGCCAAAATGGGCATCAAAATGCCTTTGCTGTCAGACAAAAAAGGTCAGATGATGGAAAGCTGGGGCGCTTTTGGTGAAAAGCTGTTCTTTGGCAAATTGGTTCAAGGTGTGCTGCGCTCTACCTTCCTGATCGACGGGGCGGGCAAAATCGCGCATATCTGGAAAGTTGATAAGGTCAAAGGCCATGCGGCCGAGGTTTTGGCCCACCTTCAGGGCTAAAACGGCCAAGAAAGAAAACCCATGACAAAAACGCTGTCCGAGATGGCTGTCGAGGTGTTGACCACCGCCGATGGCCGCGCCAAGACCGCCCTTGGGCGCGCCCATGCCGCCCGTTGGTTTGCCGCGCGTGCGGCAAAGCTGCCCTTGGCGATCGGCTGCACCTTGCCGCCGTCGCAACCCGCGCGACCCCAAAAGCCTGATCTTCTTTCGCCGCGCGAAGTGCCGCGCCGCAGGCCCAGCAGTGCCTTGGGGCGCATCGCCATGCTGCACGCGATAGCCCATATCGAGTTGAACGCCGTCGATCTGCATTGGGACCTTCTGGCCCGCTTTGCCCATATCCCCATGCCTCTTGGCTTTTACGACGATTGGGTCAAAGCCGCCGATGACGAGGCCAAGCATTTCAACCTGCTGTGCGACTGCCTTGAAAGCTTGGGCAGTTCTTACGGAGCCATGCCGGCCCATGCGGGCATGTGGCGCGCCGCCGAAGACACGGCCGAGGATTTTCTAGGCCGCTTGGCCGTGGTGCCTATGGTGCTGGAAGCGCGGGGCTTGGATGTGACGCCCGGGATGATTGCGCTGTTTGAACAGGCTGGCAATGCGCAGGCGCTGGCGGCCTTGCAGGTGATCTATGCCGAAGAAGTGGCCCATGTGGCCTATGGGTCAAAGTGGTTCAACTGGCTGTGTGGCCGCGACGGGCTTGACCCAAAAGAGGAATTTCACACGCTTGTGCGGCGCTATTTCCATGGGCATTTAGAGCCGCCCTTCAACGAAGCAAAACGCGCCGAAGCAGGCTTGCCACCCGACTTTTATTGGCCCCTCACCCAAGACGAAGACATACCCACCTTTGGCCCATCTGCACGGTAACGGCGGATTCCCGCAAGGGTTGTGCCAGCCTGCGTTAAAGCGGTTGAAAGGCTGTCGGGCGCTGTCTACGCACGTCTCATGCCCCGTGTGGGCTAAGCCATTGCCCCTGTCCCAGAACGGACCAATGCCATGCTTTTTAGGTTGTCCCACCGGATCGAGAGTGCTTTGGAGCCTTGGTTTCCCGAACAACGCCTGTTCTTGAAATCAGATGCCACCACCCGCTTTGTGCGCTTGCGCCCGCTGACCCAAGCCATCAGCCTTGCCGTGGGCAGTTTGGCTGTGGGGTGGTTCCTTTTGGCCTCAGCCATTTTGCTGATGGCTTTTCTAAATGCTGGATCGTCGCGCGACCAGATCCAGCGGCAAACCAGCCTGTTTGAACAGCGCTTAAACGATTTATCCAACGACCGCGACCTACGCGTAACAGAGGCTGCGGGTGCGCAAGAGCGGTTCAATCTGGCGCTGAAACAAGTCTCGGCCATGCAAGAGCGGCTTCTCACCTCTGAAACGCGCCTGCGCGAGCTTGAGACCGGGATTGATGTGATCCAAAACACCTTGCGCCGCACCATCCACGAGCGCGACGAGGCCCGCGCCACCATCGCCCAAACCAAGGCCGCCCGCACCGAGCCTGCAGGATCCACCCCAACCGAGGCCGATCGGGCCCGTGATGTGGCACAAACCTTGGACCTGATGGCCGCCGCCCTGACCGAAACCGCCAAGGACCGTGACGCCGAATCTGCGCGCGTCTTGGCCGAACAGGCCAAAACCGCCGCTGTGGCCCAACAAAAACTGCAACTCGAATCACGCAACGCCATTATCTTTGGCAAGCTGGAAGATGCTCTGACCATCTCGGTCGAACCGCTGAACAAGATGTTCAGCTCTGTGGGGCTGAACCCCGATGATCTCATCACTGCGGTCAAATCGGGCTATTCCGGCCAAGGCGGCCCGCTTGCGCCCATCTCGTTCTCGTCCATGGGGCTGTCAAATAGCCCAGACCAGCCGCGCATCAACGCCATTTTGCAAGGGCTAGACACGCTGAACATCTATCGCATCGCGGCCTATAAGGTGCCCTTGGCCATGCCTTTACAAACCCATTTTCGCCTGACTTCGGGCTTTGGTGCGCGCAATGACCCGATCAACGGCGCGGCGCGCATGCATGAGGGGCAGGATTTGGCGGGCGATTACGGTTCGGCCATCTATGCCACCGCGGACGGCACGGTGACCTATGCTGGATGGGAAGGGGGCTATGGACGCCTGATCAAGATCCGCCACATCCAAGGCATCGAAACCCGCTACGGCCACTTATCGCAAATTGATGTACAAGTCGGTCAAAAGATATCGCGTGGCGAAAAAATCGGTGATATGGGAAATTCAGGCCGGTCTACTGGCACACACCTTCACTACGAGGTTCGGCTTAGCGGGAAACCCGTGAACCCGATGACCTTTATAAGGGCAGCGAAAGATGTTTTCTAAAAGTCGCATTAACGAAGCCGGCGCTAAGCCGAATGACACCGAAAAACCCAAGGCACCCGACATGCCTTTGGTGAAACCTGCGATGGAGTATACGCCGGTTGTGCCCAAGGGCAAAGTCGGGCCATCGATCCTGTCGTCTGACTTGACGGTTGTGGGCAACCTTAAAACCGCGGGCGATATTCAGGTGGAAGGCACAGTGGAAGGCGATATCCGTGCCCATATGCTGATTGTGGGCGAAACCGCCACCATCCGCGGAGAAATTGTGGCGGATGACATCGTCGTCAATGGCCGTGTAATTGGGCGGGTGCGCGGGCTGAAAGTGCGCCTCACCTCGTCTGCGCGGGTCGAGGGGGATATAATCCACAAGACCATCGCAATCGAGGCGGGGGCGCATTTTGAAGGGTCTGTGCAACGACAAGACGATCCGCTGTCGGCGGGCCGCACGGCCTTGCCCGCCCCCGAAGGCGACGACACACCCTAACTCTGCTTGGGCCCGTTCTGCTTGACCACATCGGGCACCGATCTTGCGGTGCCCGGTTTTTGTTCGCGCAGCAGCGAAAGTCGCCGCCGCAAGGTCGTGAACCGCCTAGACGGGTGCGGGCCACTTCGTACACCCTGCCGCAATGATGCCACCCCCTTCCCTTACGCGGACCAAGCCGGGCTATTTGTTGGCAGCGGCGGTCATGGCCTCAGCCATGGGGTTTATTGATTCGTCGGTCACAGCCATCGCCCTGCCCGCGATCCGCGCCAGTCTGGGGGGAACACTGGCGACCGCCGCATGGGTGCAGGCGGGGTATTTGCTGGCAGTCACCGCCTTGGTGCTGGTCGGCGGGGCTATGTCAGACCGCTTTGGCGTGGTGCGGGTGTTTCAAGGCGGAATCTTGGCCTTTATGGCAGCATCAGTGCTGTGCGCGCTTGCACCTTCCATGCCCTTGATGATCGCCGCACGGGTGCTGCAAGGTTTGGGGGCAGCGTTTATGGTGCCGGGGTCGATGACTTTGGTTTCTCGCGCCTATGGAAGGGCCGATCGGGGCCGCGCACTGGGGCTTTGGGCTGCGGCCTCTACCGCCACAACTGCGGCTGGGCCTATCTTGGGCGGTTTGGTGCTGACCTTGGGCGGGCCAGAGGTGTGGCGGGTGATTTTTGCGTTAAATCTGCCGCTTGGTGCAGGTGCGCTGTGGCTATTGGCGCGCCATGCCATCCCGGATCAGGGCCGCCCAGGTACGCCGGTGGATATCTGGGGCGCGGTTCTGGCGGCCTTGGGCTTGGGTGCGATGGCCGTGGCCTTGACCGAAGGCGAGGCTTTGGCCGTGCCTGCGGCAGCGATCGCCATCGCTGCCGCGATGGGATTTCTTTGGGTCGAATCCCGCCTGCCCGCGCCCATGATCCGGCTGGATCTGTTTCGCAGCCGCCCGTTCAGCGCAGTTAACTTGGCGACCTTGCTTTTATATATCGGGCTAAACGGTGTCAGCTTCTACCTGCCGATGACGGCGATTTCGGTTTGGCACGTCACGCCTTTGGGGGTGACGGCGGCCTTCTTGCCCATCTCTGTCAGCATCGCCCTTTTGTCGGGGCACGCTGGGCGTTTGGCGGAAAGGATCGGCTTTGGCTGGCCGCTGACTTTGGGTAGCCTGATGGTGGCCTTGGCCTATGGGCTGATTGCCTTTTTTGCGCCTAACCAAGATTTCTGGCACCTGATAGCCCCCTT
This sequence comes from Paracoccaceae bacterium, assembly GCA_947468085.1. Lineage (GTDB taxonomy): Bacteria > Pseudomonadota > Alphaproteobacteria > Rhodobacterales > Rhodobacteraceae > Stagnihabitans. The sequence goes on from CANIKY010000027.1 coordinate 12,548, forward strand.
TTGCCTTTTGACGGGTCTTGGGCTGGCCTTGGTGGTGGGCCCCCTGACCGCCTGTGTGATGGCCGCAGCGCCTGAAAGTGATCAAGGCGCAGCGTCAGGCATCAACAATGCTACGGCACGGGCGGCGGGATTGATCGCTGTTGCGCTGATGGGGCGCATTGCGCTTTGGTCTTACGGGCCTGTCAGCCCTGAAATGCCAGGCTTTGGGCTGGCCCAAACCTCCGCGGCGCATGATGCGGCCAGCAGTCTGGCCTTTGCCCATATTGCGGCCAGCTGTTCGCTGATGGCGCTCGCCGCGGCGGCGGTATCGGCCTTTGGCCTGATCCGGCGGGGTTGACTTGGCTTAGCCTTCGCCCATCGCATCAGCGCGGCTTTTGCCCGAGACATCTTTCGCCAAGGTCGCGGCCATGAACCGGTCTAAATCCCCATCCAGAACGCCTTGCGTATCGCTGGTTTCGACGTTGGTGCGCAGGTCTTTGACCATCTGATAGGGCTGAAGGACATAAGACCTAATTTGGTTGCCCCAGCCCGCCTCGCCCTTGCTTTCATGCGCTTCCAAGATGGCGGCGTTGCGCTTATCCAACTCTTGCTGGTACAGGCGCGATTTCAGGGCCTGCATGGCAATGTCGCGGTTCTGATGCTGTGATTTCAGCGAGGAGGTCACGACAATCCCGCTGGGAAAGTGGGTGATCCGCACGGCCGAGTCGGTCTTGTTGACGTGCTGCCCACCGGCCCCGGACGAGCGGTAGGTATCAATGCGAATGTCTTTGTCTTGCACGTCAATCTCGATATTGTCATCCACCACCGGATAGACCCAGACCGAGCTGAACGATGTATGCCGCCGTGCGGCTGAATCAAACGGGCTGATGCGCACCAAACGGTGAACGCCGGCTTCCGATTTCAGCCAGCCATAGGCATTCTTGCCGCTGATCTTGTAACTGACAGACCTGATCCCTGCCTCTTCGCCGGCAGTTTCAGACTGCATCTCGACGGTGTAGCCCTTTTTCTCGGCCCAGCGCATATACATGCGCGACAGGATAGAGGCCCAGTCGCAGCTTTCGGTACCCCCAGCGCCTGCGTTGATTTCCAAGAAGGTATCGTTGCCATCGGCTTCGCCATCCAGCAGCGCCTCAAGCTCTTTTTGGGCGGCAAGCTCGCTTAGAGACTTAAGGGCGGCCTCAGCCTCAGCCACAATCTCGGCATCGGCTTCCGCCTCGCCCATCTCGATCAATTCAACATTGTCGCGCAGACCATGGGCGATCAGGTCATGGGTGGATTGGGCATCGATCAGGGCTTGGCGTTCGCGCATCAGCTTTTGCGCCTTGGCGGGGTCGTTCCACAGATCTGGGTTTTCGATCAGGGCGTTGAACTCTTCCATCCGGTGCGGCGCGGTGTCAATCTCCATCCGCTGCCCCAAGAGCCGCAGCGACTTTTTGATCGCATCGACATAATTTTGGGTTTCAGAGCGCATGAAAAACCTTCTCAGTTACGGCGTTGCGCCGGATTTAGGGCCGGATTTAGCGATAGACGGCGGGCGGGGCAAGCGGCGTCATGGGGTTTTAGCGTTGCCGCAAGCCTGTAGCGTCAATAAAGCCCGCCAGAGCTGATGCTGCCAAACTTGGCCTTCTGGTTTGCCCCATCGACGGAGGCAGCCGGAAGTGGAAGGACTTCGGGCTGTGCTGTGGGGTCGGTTTGATCTTGCTGCGCCAATTCTGACATTTCGCCGGGTGCAAAAAGGGGCAAATCTTGGCCCATGGCAAAGCCCCCATCCACAGTGGCGCCTTCGCCAAAGACCAGCTCTTGCCCATCGCGGAAATATTCCGCCTGCACATTGGCGCCTGTGGCGTCATCGCCCAAATGTGCGCCTGTGTAGCGATCGATGTTCACAAAATGCCCACCCGGCGGCACTTTGAAATCGCCGCCACCAAAGCGCTTGACGGCCTCTTGCATAAAGGCCTGAAACACTGGCACGCACAGCGTACCACCAAAAGCCTTGGGCCCAAGGCCGCGAGGATTGTCAAAGCCCATGTAGCACCCCGCCACCACGTTCGAGGTAAAACCAATGAACCAGACATCCTTGGCCTCGTTTGTGGTGCCGGTTTTGCCCGCCACAGGCACAGGCAAGCGCACACCGGTCGCCGTGCCGCGCTGCACCACGCCCTCCATCATCGAGGTCAACTGATAGGCGGTGATGGCGTTCATCACCCGTTCACGGTTGGTGGTGATGGAAAGGCCCAAGCCTTGGGGCAAGTTGTCCATGCCGCAGTCCACACATGTGCGTGCGTCGTGGCGATAGATCGTGGCCCCGTACCGATCTTGCACGCGGTCCACCAAGGTGGGTTCCACCCGCTCGCCCCCGTTGGCGAACATGGCATAGGCCGCCACCATCTTGAACAGGGTGCTTTCCTGCGCACCCAGGGAATTGGCCAGCAAGGGCTGCATCTTGTCATAAACCCCAAAGCGTTCGGCATAGCCTGCGATCGTATCCATGCCGACCTCTTGAGCGATTCGGATCGTCATCAGGTTGCGGCTTTGCTCGATGCCGGTGCGCAGGGGGGCGGGTCCAAAAAACTTGTCATGGCTGTTCTTGGGCGTCCACAGGCCCTGCGGGGTGTTGACCATGATGGGCGCATCCACCACCAGCGTGGCGGGGCTAAAGCGCTGATCAAGGGCTGCCGCATAGACGAACGGTTTAAAGGACGATCCGGGCTGGCGCGCGGCTTGGGTGGCCCGATTAAAGACCGAATCCTGATAGGAAAACCCCCCCTGCATCGCCATAACACGGCCCGTGTTCACATCCATCGCCATAAAGCCGCCCTGCACTTCGGGCACTTGGCGCAGCGACCAGTGGTCAAGCGCACCGTCGGGGCCAAGCTCGGGGCGCACCATGACGACATCGCCCACAGCCACCAAATCCGCTGGCACCTTGGCCTTGCGGCCCAACGTGCCGTCGGCCAAACGCTTTCTGGCCCAAGTGACATCTTTGGCGGGGATTTCTGCGGTATCGTCTTCCCCTTCGATGCCCACGGTGGCGGTGGACCCCTGAACCGACAGCACCACAGCGGCGCGCCAGCTGTCCACATCGCGCGGCAGGCCTGTCACATCGGCCAGGGCAAGGCGCCATGTGTCGGGGGTTAAGGCCTGTGATGCTAGGATCTTGCCCGTTCCGCGCCACACACCCTGATCGCGGTCGTATTTCTCCAACCCCTCGCGCAGCGCTTTGGCGGCAATCTTCTGCAACTGCGGGTCTTCCGTGGCGCGGATCGACAAGCCGCCCGAAAAGAACTCGTTCTCACCAAAGGTACCCGACAACTGACGGCGGATTTCATCGGTGAAGTAATCGCGCGGGGGCATATCGGTGCGGAATGTGGGAATATCGCCGCCTTGCACGGTGCGCAAAGGTTCAGCCGCAGCGGATTTGCCCAAGGCCGAACCCAGATAGCCGTTCTGGACCATTTCACCCAGCACATAGTTGCGCCGTTCAACCAGTCGGTCTTTGGCGCGCACAGGGTGAAATTCCGACGGCGCTTTGGGGAAAGAAGCGAGGGTGGCGGCCTCGGCCGGTGTCAATTCGTCAAGGGTTTTGTTGAAATAGGTTTGGGCGGCGGCGGCCACGCCATAGGAATTCTGGCCAAGGAAAATCTCGTTCAGATAAAGTTCCAGAATGCGGTCTTTAGACAGGGTTTGTTCCAACCGCGTGGCAAGGATGATCTCTTTGATCTTGCGCGCCACGGTTTTATCGCCCGACAGCAGGAAGTTTTTTGTCACCTGTTGGGTGATGGTCGAAGCCCCGCGCTTGGTTTGACCGCGCGTCTTGATGGCCTCGTAAGCTGCCGCCATCATACCTTGCACATCATATCCCGCATGGGTGTAAAAATGCTTATCCTCGGCCGAGATGAAGGCGTCTTTGACAAGGGTCGGAATGTCGCCAATCGGCACAAAAAGGCGGCGTTCGGTGGCAAATTCGTCCATCAACTTGCCTTCAGCCGAGTAGATCCGGCTGATCGTCGGCGGGGCATATTGCGCCAAGCTTTCGTGGCTGGGCAAATCGCGGCCGTAGATGGAAAATATGCCACCCACCGTCAGGGCCGCAAACAACAACCCCAGCGTGAGGGTCGAGAAGATGGCCCCGAAGAACGACACGATAAAACGCAGCACGGCGCACCCCTAGTTTAAGTGCCCTTTATACAGTCAAGCCGAGCCCAAGGTCAAAAAACTTGGCGCGAGTTGCCAAAAAAGCCGGTGCAATCCCGCCTATCGCCAAGGCCAACGGGGATTGCGCTTGGATCTGTCCTGCCGCATCGTGAAACCCTGTCCCCTGCGGCGCCCAAACCGGTGCTGCACAGATCAAAGGTTCCCCATGCGCCGCCTTGCCCTTGCCCTTTCGTTAAGCCTGATGCCCCTTGCAGCCCTTGCCGGCGGCTTGGGTGATATGACGCCCGCCGAGAAAGACGCCTTTCGCGGCGAAGTGCGCCAATATTTATTGGACAACCCCGAGGTGATTCTAGAGGCCATGGACCTGTTGCAAACCCGCAAGGCCGCGGCCGAGCAGCAAGCCGATGTCGATATGGTGCAAGCCAATGCAGCAGCGATTTTTAAGGATGCGGCCAGTTGGGTGGGCGGCAACCCGCAAGGCTCGGTCACCATCGTGGAGTTTATGGACTATCGCTGTACCTATTGCCGCAAAGCCTATGCCGAGATGGAAGATCTGGTGAAAAACGACGGTGATATTCGCTTTGTCGTCAAAGAGTTCCCGATCCTTGGCGACGATTCGCTGATCTCAGCCAAATTTGCGATTGCGATGCGGATGGTGCATGGCGATGACGCCTATAAAGCCGCCCATGACGCGCTGATTGTGCTGCGCGGATCGCCGGATGCTGCAACTTTGGGCCGTCTGGCTGCAGATTTGGGCTATGACGCGGCCGAAGTGATGGCAAAGATGGAAAGCGCTGAGGTATCGGCCGTGATTCAAGCCAACCGCGATCTTGCGGGTGCGTTGAACATCACAGGCACGCCCACCTTTGTGATCGACACCACAATGCTGCGCGGCTACCTGCCTGAAGAGGACATGCAAAAAATCGTCGATCAAGCCCGCGCTGGCTGATCCGCCAGAAGGCGCGCGGCAGACACGGCTTGGGGGGCGGGTTGCAGCCGCCTTCGTCCCTGCCACGGGCCGCGCATTATTGGCGCAAATCCTGTCTTGAAGGATGTCTTATCACGCATCACCCCTGCGCGTATTTGCGCCAAGATACAGGGGAAATCTGCGTTAGTCGGCCTTAGCAGCTTCTAGTTCGGCAGCTTTTTGTTCGACAAGTTCAACGATGTGATCGATCATTTTGTCGTTGCCAAGCGTATGGGCCTGTTTACCAGCCAGATAGACCATACCCTTGCCCGCGCCACCGCCGGTAAAGCCTATATCGGTCATCAACGCCTCTCCAGGACCATTGACCACGCAGCCGATGATCGACAGGCTCAACGAGGTGGTGATATGGGCCAAGCGGTCTTCCAGCGCAGAGACCGTTTTGATCACATCAAACCCCTGCCGCGCACATGAGGGGCAAGAGATGATCGTCACACCGCGGTGGCGCAGCCCAAGGCTTTTAAGGATTTCAAATCCGACCTTGACCTCTTCCACCGGATCCGCCGACAGACTGACGCGGATCGTATCGCCGATGCCCGCCCACAGCAGATTGCCAAGCCCAATGGCTGATTTCACCGTGCCCGAGGTGAGGCCCCCTGCCTCGGTGATACCTAGATGAATGGGCGCGTCGGTAACGCTGGCCAGTTGCTGATAGGCCGCCGCCGCCATGAAAACGTCAGAGGCTTTGACCGAGATTTTGAATTCGTGAAAATCATTATCTTGCAACAGCTTGATATGATCCATCCCGCTTTCAACCATGGCGTCGGGGCACGGTTCGCCGTATTTATCCAAGAGATGCTTTTCCAAAGACCCCGCATTCACCCCAATGCGAATCGAGCAGCCGTAGTCCTTGGCGGCCTTGACCACTTCGGCCACGCGCTTGGCGTTGCCGATGTTGCCCGGGTTGATGCGCAAGCAAGCCGCCCCGGCAATGGCCGCTTCGATGGCGCGTTTGTAGTGAAAATGAATGTCAGCCACGATGGGCACCGGGCTTTCGGCCACGATGGCCTTCAGCGCACGGGTGGCATCTTCATCGGGGGTGGAAATCCGCACAATATCGGCGCCGGCTATCGCGCAGCGTTGGACCTGCTCTAGGGTCGCCTTAACGTCAGATGTGATCGTGTTGGTCATGGTCTGCACCGAGATCGGCGCGTCGCCCCCCACCAGAATGCGGCCCACGCGGATTTGGCGGCTGACACGGCGGTCTATGTTGCGCCACGGACGGATCGGATTATGGGTCATGCGGGCCTCATGCTTTGCAAAAGCACGATAAGCGCTGAAAAGCGCGCCTGCAACTTCAGACAGCAGGAATTCTTCGTTTTACGGCGCTGGGGCCGCGGGCTCGGCTGGAGGTGTGACTTGTGATGCTGCGGCCACGGCAACAAAATGCGCCAGATCAGCATCGCCAGACAAATCCGCCACTTGGAAGGCTGCAGTCAAATCCTCACCGGCTAAGGACAGGTTCTTGACCACCTGCGATCCGGGCGAGGCAGGGCCGTAGGTTTTGCCATTAACCGCAAAGTAGACCGACGCCGAATTGCCCGCACGCAGCACAGGCGCTTGGGCCAAAGGCGGCACGCTGTAGCGTTCGCCGGCATCCAGCACCTTTTCAAACAGCACCGTGCCATCGGCAGCCGAGATGCGCACCCAAGCCGGGCGCACGGCCAAAATTTCAACACCGGGGGCGGCATCGGCGACAACTTGCACCGCAGGTTCGTCAGTGATCGCCTCGGCTATGGCTTGATCGACGGCGGATTGGGCGGGCATATCCGACGCATTGGGGTTGATGGCGGCAATTGGGCCATCGCGCGGGGTCATGACCGGCACCGTAAGTGCTTGCGGTTGGTAAAGTCTTTCCGCCGCAGCCCCGCTGGCGGATTTGACATCCGCCTGCCCTGTCAAGCTTGCAGACACGGACAAAGGCGCATCCGCGCCAACAGCGCCCAAGGGATCAATTTCAGCCACCACAACAGGCGCCTGATTGACCGGTGCCAATTGCACGCGCTGCACCTCTTGCAGCAGCGACCAACCGCCATAGCCCAAAGCACCAACCAAGGCGATCAGGACGGCAAAAGACCCGATAGCCCCCGCTTCGACCTTGGAAAATATACTCGCCGTTTGGGGCGCAAAACTGGAATGAACAAACGGATCATGCTTTTCCACAGGCACACGGTTGCGCGAGGCCTTGATCATCTGGCCAGAAGCCGCGGCCGACATGCCATGGGCCACCTCAAACTTCGCCTCACGGCAGAAATGGACAAAAACCCCGTCCGGTTCCATGCCCAGATACCGCGCGTAAGAGCGCACGTACCCCGCCACAAAGCCGGGCGATTCGAAGGCCGAGGCATCGGCGTTTTCGATTGCGGCAATGTAACTGGCCTTGATTTTCAACTCGCGCTGCACATCCAGCAAGGACTTGCCCAAGGTGGCCCGTTCGCCGCGCATCAGATCACCCAGACGCAATTCAAAATCGTCAAACCCCTTGGGCTTGTCCGTTTCGACTATCGGTTTACGGATTTTCCGCCCGATCATGCGCCTTGTCCCATCTCTGCCTAAGTGCTTCTCGTTTGTCGCTTCACGGCGCGACTCGCCTATAGGTCGTATTCCTAAAACTCTATCACATGGCAAGCCGATATGCAGGTAAAGTTTGGCGTAAGCGCAACCCCGCGCAGCGACTTGATCGCTTGATACCCAAACCCAAAAAGACTGCTTAAAATTGTCGCAGTCATGCAGGCCTTGCGGGGCAAATAGATCTAAAAAAGCGCGCGTTACGGCGCGGGGCCGACCTCTAGCACCACCACGCAGGGCGCGGTGCTGGGGTCACGCTGGGCATCGCAGGCGGCAAGCACCGCAGTGGCTGCGCTTTGGGCATCGGGAAAGTCGCTCAGGGCAGAGGCCGTCGGCGCGGGAGCGCCGTCTTGCAAAAAGCCATCCGCCGGTGCTAAGGCCAAAGCCGCAAAATGGCTGGCATCCTTAGAGGGCAAAAACACACTCAGGGCCTCGCGGTTGGTGGCCACAAGGCGCAGCGTGGTCAGTTCATCCTCTTTCAGAAAGGGGTAAAGGTGCAGCGTCACTTGGCTGGAGTCTAGGATGCTCACCTCAACGGGCACGTCCTGTGCCAGCGCCATGCCACCCATAAGCGCGGCGGTCAGACCCCAAAGTATATTTTTCACCGTCATGGCATGCCCCATCTCGCGCATTATTTCCCAACCTCTAGCGGAAAAATCGGCGGCTGGACAGTCCCTGCGCGCCTGTTAGGGTTGACCCAGCCCTTTTGCAAAGCAGAGATAGAAATGCCCCAATCCCCCAGCCTAGCCGCCGTTTTGGCGCAGATCGACGCAGACCTGCCGCAAGCGCTGAACCGCTTGATCGACCTGTTGCGCATCCCGTCGATTTCCACCGATCCGGCCTATAAGGCCGATTGCGCCCATGCCGCCGATTGGCTGGTGCGCGATTTGGCAGATCTTGGCTTTGCGGCCTCGGCGCGCCCGACGCCGGGCCACCCGATGGTGGTGGCCCATGGCGGCGATGGCCAAGGGCCGCATCTGCTGTTTTACGGCCACTATGATGTGCAGCCGGTGGACCCCTTGGCGCTCTGGACGCGTGATCCCTTTGATCCTGCCATCGAAGAAACCCCCAAAGGCCAAGTGCTGCGCGGGCGGGGCACCTCGGATGACAAGGGCCAGCTTATGACCTTTATCGAGGCGTGCCGCGCGTGGAAGGCGGTGCATGGCACCCTGCCCGGCAAGTTAACGATCTTTTTGGAGGGGGAGGAGGAATCAGGCTCTCCCTCGCTCATCCCCTTTCTCAAAGCCAATGCCCCAGAACTTCGCGCCGATGTGGCGCTGATCTGTGACACGGGAATGTTTGAAGGGCGCACCCCCGCCATTACCACGATGCTGCGCGGGCTTTTGGGCGAAGAATTCACGATTCGTGCCGCCAGTCGCGATTTACACTCGGGCATGTATGGTGGGCTGGCGCAAAACCCGATCCATATATTGACCCGCATCCTCGCCCGCCTGCATGACGCCGAGGGCCATGTGAGCGTGCCGGGCTTTTATGACGGGGTCGGCGAATTGTCCGATGATCTGCGTGCGCAGTGGCAAAACCTGTCCTTTGACCATGCGCGGTTCTTGGGTGATGTGGGCCTATCGGTGCCAGCGGGCGAACAAGATCGCACACCGTTGGAAAAGCTTTGGTCCCGCCCTACGGCAGAAGTCAACGGCATCTGGGGCGGTTATACTGGCGATGGGTTCAAAACTGTCCTTCCGGCCGAGGCCCATGCAAAAGTCAGCTTCCGCCTTGTGGGCGACCAAGACCCAAACCTGCTGCGCCAAACCTTCCGCGCTTGGGTGCAAGCGCAACTGCCCGCGGATTGCGCGGTGGATTGGCAAGGCCACGGCAATTCGCCCGCCTCTGTGATGCAAATCACCCATCCGGCCTTTGGCGCCGCCCGCCAAGCCTTAACCGAAGAATGGGGGATTGCGGCGACCTTTGGCGGCGCAGGCGGATCGATTCCCGTGGCAGGATACTTCAAGACCTATCTGGGGATGGACGCCATCTTGATGGGTTTTGCCAAGGATGACGACCAGATCCATTCGCCCAATGAAAAATACGATGTGTCCAGCTTTCACAAAGGCATCCGCTCTTGGGCACGTCTTTTGGAAAAACTGGCATGATCCGCGATGGGGTAGCAGCCGACAGAACCGCGTGGGAGGGGCTGTGGCAGGGCTATCTTGACTATTACCAGCATCCGCTGGCCCCAGAGATAACAGTCCACACCTGGGCCCGCCTGATGGACCCTGCCAGCCCCATGGGCCTGCGCGTGGCAGAGGTGGACGGCGAGGTCTTGGGCTTTGCCATGCACCACCACCACCCCTCTAGCTGGGTCATGGGCGAGGATTGTTATCTTGAGGATCTATTCGTCGCCCCCAAGGCCCGTGGACAAGGGTTGGGGCGGGCCTTGATTGCCGATCTGCAAGACCTTGCCCGCGCACGGGGCTGGCACCGGCTTTATTGGCACACCGATGTCGGCAATGCGACCGCTCGCAAGCTTTATGACAGCTTTGTTCTGGCAGATGGCCATATCCGCTACCGGCTGACCTTATAGGACAAAATGAAACGCCCCCCGTTGCCGGAGGGCGTTTTCAATCTGGCGAATGGCGCGGTGGACGGGGCTCGAACCCGCGACCCCCGGCGTGACAGGCCGGTACTCTAACCAACTGAGCTACCACCGCACATTCACAACCCCCTTGCGGAGGGTTTTACGTTCGGGGCGGGCGGGGAAGGCTGGCGCGGTGGACGGGGCTCGAACCCGCGACCCCCGGCGTGACAGGCCGGTACTCTAACCAACTGAGCTACCACCGCAAAGCCATCCGGGCCCGCCCGAACGTGTGGCGGTATTACGGAAGCATGACAGCGGCGTCAAGCGCCATGGGTCAAATTTCTCAGCCAAGGCCCCTTTCGTCAAGCGGCGGCACGGCGGGACTGTCAACGCTCAGGCGCGGGGATGAACTCGGCGCTGTCGCCGGGTGGCAACTGAAATCGGCCATGCTGCCAATCGCCTGCCCGCCAAGCCTCCTTCGCGGCTTCGATGCGCTCTTTGGAGGAGGCGACAAAGTTCCACCAGATATGGCGCGGCCCTTCCATCGTGGCCCCGCCCAGCACCATCAAACGCGCGCCTTGTGCGCCAGCCTGAAGGCCAAGCAGGTCGCCGGGGCGAAAAACCAGCATTTCGCCGGCGTGATGGGTGACCCCACCAACCGAGACTTCGCCCTGCAAAACATAAACCCCGCGATCCTCGTGGGTGTCGGGCAAGGGCAAAACAGCACCAGCCGCCAAGATGGCATCGGCGTAAAGGGCATCAGAAGGGGCCTCTGCACCCTTAGCCCCCCAAGCTGCGCCCAAGATCAGACGCACCTGTTTGCCCTCTGCCTCCAACAGCGGCAGGTCAACCTCTGGCACATGGGTAAAGGCGGGGGGCGCATCTTCACGGTCCAGCGGCAGGGCCAACCACGTTTGCAAGCCAAACAGGCTTTGCGGCGCTTGGCGAGGGGGACCATCCATCCGCTCGGAATGGGTGATCCCCTGCCCTGCCAGCATCAGGTTCACCGAGCCCGGATCGATCCAAGCATCCGTGCCCAGCGAGTCGCGGTGATGGATGCGCCCCTTAAGCAAGTAGGTCACGGTGGCCAGCCCAATATGAGGATGCGGGCGCACATCAATGCCCTGCCCCGTCAAGAACTCGGCCGGACCCATCTGATCAAAAAAGATAAACGGCCCCACCATCTGCCGCTGGGTAGAGGGCAAAGCACGGCGCACCTCGAACCCGCCCAGATCCCGCGCGCGGGGGATGATGACCGTTTCGATGGCATCAACACCGCTGCCCAAGGGGATGGATCGGTCAAGGTCGGGGTTCCAGCTCATGGGCCAAGCTCCTGTCATTTGGGGCAGTATAGCCAAATCTTACCCAAAACTAAAGCGCCGCCCGCGCACAGCCCCTGTTCGTCATCAATGAAGGATAGGAACATGGTGGGTTGTGACGGTCTCGAACCGCCGACATTCTCGGTGTAAACGAGACGCTCTACCAACTGAGCTAACAACCCGACACATGCGATCTAGCCAAGGTCTGCGCCGGACGCAATCCCCTTTTAACGCACAAAGCGCGCCCTTTGGGGACGCGCTTGGCGAGAATGGTGGGCGATAACGGATTTGAACCGCTGACATCTTCGATGTGAACGAAGCGCTCTACCGCTGAGCTAATCGCCCGATGCAGGCGTCATTAGTCGGGTTCGAAATGCTCTGCAAGGCCCCTAGCACCCAAAGCCTGCGCCCGTCGCTGATTTTTCGCAGAAAAATCGTCGCATGAGGAACGATTTTTCTGCGAAAAATCTTAAAAAAAAGGCGCCCCGAAGGGCGCCTTTTTGGTCAATGCGCGGTGGGGGTAGCCACCTCGTCGCGCTTGGCTTGGCGGGCCAGCGCTGCGGCCTCTTCTGCTGCTTCGTCCCATTCCACCGGCACGGGGTCACGCACCAGCGCGATTTTAAGCACTTCGCGCACATGGCTGACGGGAATGATCTTCAATCCCTTTTTCACATTGTCAGGAATATCAACCAGATCCTTGGCGTTTTCTTGCGGGATCAGCACAGTCGTCATACCCGCCCGCAACGCCGCCAGCAGCTTTTCCTTCAAGCCGCCGATGGGCAAGGCATTGCCGCGCAGCGTGACTTCGCCCGTCATGGCCACATCCTTGCGCACCGCAATTCCGGTGATGACCGACACGATCGAGGTCACCATCGCCAAGCCTGCCGAGGGGCCATCTTTGGGTGTCGCTCCTTCGGGGACGTGCACATGGATGTCCATCGTTTCAAACTTGGGCGGCTTCACCCCCAGTTCGGGGCTGACCGATCGCACATAAGACGCCGCCGCATCGATGGATTCCTTCATCACATCGCCCAGCTTGCCCGTGGTCTTCATCCGCCCCTTCCCAGGCAGGCGCAGGGCTTCGATTTGCAAGATCTCGCCCCCAACTGAGGTCCAGGCCAATCCGGTGACAACGCCGACCTGATCTTCCTTTTCCGCCAGCCCGTGACGATAGCGCTGCACGCCCAGATAGTCTTCCACCTTGGCCTCATCGACATCGACCGACTTGGTTTTGGCTTTCAGAATATCCGTGATCGCCTTGCGGCCCAGCTTGGCAATCTCGCGCTCTAAGTTCCGCACGCCTGCTTCGCGAGTGTAGTAGCGGATCACATGGGTCAATGCGGCGTCCGACACGGCGAATTCGCCGCGCTTAAGCCCGTTGGCCTTGATCTGCTTGGGCAGCAAGTGGCCCTTGGCGATTTCCAGCTTTTCGTCTTCGGTATAGCCCGACAGCGGGATGATCTCCATCCGGTCCAGCAAGGGGCCGGGCATGTTGTAGGAATTGGCCGTGGTGATGAACATCACGTTCGACAGGTCGTATTCGACCTCTAGGTAATGGTCGGTGAAAGTGCCGTTTTGTTCGGGGTCCAACACCTCCAGCATCGCCGAGGCCGGATCGCCGCGGAAATCCTGACCCATCTTGTCGATTTCATCCAGCAAGATCAGCGGATTGGTGGTCTTGGCCTTTTTCAGCGCCTGAATGATCTTGCCAGGCATCGAGCCGATATAGGTGCGCCGATGGCCGCGAATTTCCGATTCGTCGCGCACCCCGCCCAACGAGATGCGGATGAACTCGCGCCCCGTGGCCTTGGCAACCGACCGCCCCAGACTGGTCTTGCCCACACCCGGAGGGCCGACAAGGCACAAGATCGGCCCCTTCAGCTTGGCCGAACGCGCCTGCACCGCTAGATATTCCACGATGCGTTCTTTGACCTTATCCAGACCGTAATGGTCTTGATCCAGCACCTTTTGCGCCTCAATCAGGTCTTTTTTGACGCGGCTTTTGACACCCCATGGCACCGACAACAGCCAGTCAAGGTAGTTGCGCACCACGGTGGCCTCAGCACTCATCGGGCTCATGGATTTAAGCTTTTTGAACTCGGCCTCAGCCTTTTCGCGGGCTTCTTTGCTGAACTTGGTTTTGTAGATGCGCTCTTCCAGCTCGGCCAGCTCATTTTGGCCATCCTCGCCGTCGCCCAATTCCTTCTGAATGGCCTTCATCTGCTCATTCAGGTAATATTCGCGCTGGGTCTTTTCCATCTGGGTTTTCACCCGCGATTTGATCTTTTTTTCGACCTGCAGCACCGACATTTCGCCCTGCATATGGCCGAAAATCTTTTCCAGCCGCTCGGCCACATCCAGCGTTTCCAAGATGTCTTGTTTCAGCGCAACATCCGCCCCCAGATGGCCTGCCACCAGATCGGCCAGACGCGCCGGTTCGGTTGTGTCAGCCACGGCTTGCAGGGCCTCTTCGGGGATGTTTTTCTTGATCTTGGCATAGCGTTCGAATTCATCGGTCACTGCACGCAGCATCGCCTCGGCCGAGGCTTTGTCGCCGGGTACTTCGGTCAACCGAGATGCACGCGCCTCAAAGAAAGAGGCGTTTTCGACAAATTCGGTGATCTTCACGCGGCCCTTGCCTTCGACCAGCACTTTAACCGTGCCATCGGGCAATTTCAGCAGTTGCAGCACATTGGCCAAAACCCCCACACGGTAGATGCCATCGGTGCCCGGATCATCGACCGAAGGGTCAATCTGGCTGGACAGCAAGATTTGCTTGTCATCTGCCATAACCTCTTCCAAGGCGCGAACCGACTTTTCGCGGCCCACGAACAAAGGCACAATCATATGGGGAAACACCACAATGTCGCGCAGTGGCAACACGGGGTAACTGGGTGACAACTTGTCCGTCATCTTCGTTCCTTTCTAGCAAGAAGGCCCCGTCCCGATCGTCGGCAACGTATGGGCCTTCCCCTGCTCGCCAACTGTATCTGGGGTGGCGGGGGGGTCATGTCAACCATCCCTGCCCTTCTCATTTTCGCGATCATGGTCGCAGGGGGGGCAAGGTGCAAGGGCCTGTTTGGGGTGAGGCACGGCACAAACACACAGGTACAAGGCGCAGATGGCGCCCCTATATAGGCTCGATATCCCCTTGCGCCCTTAGGGCATGAAATTGGGCGACAAAAGCCGCCAAAGTGCCCGTAGCAATGGCATCGCGCAGGCCCTGCATCAGCTGTTGGAAATACTGCAGGTTGTGCCATGTCAGCAGCATGCTGGAAATGATTTCCTCGGCCTTGAAAACATGGTGCAGATAGGCACGGCTGTAGCCTTGGCAGCACGGGCAGGTGCAATCTTCGTCAATCGGGCGGGGGTCGTTTTGATGGCGGGCGTTTTTGATGGCCACGGGGCCACGCCTTGTCCAAACCTGCCCCGTGCGGCCCGAACGTGAGGGAAGGACGCAGTCCATCATATCAATCCCGCGCTCTACCGCGCCCACGATGTCATCGGGCTTGCCCACCCCCATCAGATAGCGCGGCTTATCTTGGGGCAGCATATCGGGCGCATAATCGAGCACGCCAAACATCGCCTCTTGCCCCTCGCCCACGGCCAAACCGCCCACCGCATAGCCGTCAAAGCCGATGGCGCGCAAAGCATCCGCACTTTCGCCACGCAGATCGCGGTTCACCCCGCCTTGCTGGATGCCAAACAGCGCATGCCCGGGCCTGTCGCCAAAGGCTTGGCGCGAGCGGTCGGCCCAGCGCATGGACATGCGCATCGATTGCGCAACCGCCGCGTCGGTTGCAGGCAAAGCGGGGCATTCATCAAAACACATCACAATATCAGACCCAAGCAGGCGCTGAATTTCCATGCTGCGTTCGGGGGTCAGCATGTGTTTTGACCCGTCAATATGCGAGGAAAAGCGCACACCCTCTTCGGTCAGTTTGCGTAAAGCTGACAGGCTCATCACCTGAAACCCGCCGGAATCAGTCAAGATCGGGCGGTTCCAGTTCATGAACTTGTGCAAGCCGCCTAAGGCGGCAATGCGTTCTGCCGTGGGGCGCAGCATCAGATGGTAGGTGTTGCCCAACAAGATATCCGCCCCCGTTGCGCGCACCGACTCTGGCAGCATCGCTTTCACAGTTGCGGCTGTGCCCACAGGCATAAAGGCCGGCGTGCGGATCTCGCCCCTTGGGGTGGAAATCACGCCTGTGCGGGCTTTTCCGTCTTTGGCGTGAATGTCAAAAGCAAACCGTTCGGTCATGGGCCGTTCCCCTTTGGTCGCCCTTCTGCGTCAGACGGGCGCGAAAGCCAAGAGCAGTGCGCACAAGGATTGCGCTTCACCCGCCCTGAGCCAACAAAAAGCGGCGCACATGGGGCAAAACGGCTTCGGTCGCTTCGATGAAAATAGCGTGTTTGAGCTTGTCGAGGATGACCAGATCCGATCCCGTCAGCGCCTGCTGGATCAGCCGGTTCAGGCGTGGGTTGCAGCCGCCGTCCAATTCGCCGGTGATGATCTGGCAGGGGGCTTTGACCTGCGACAGCCAAGGGGCCATTTCCGTTTCAGCATAGATATCAAAGACATTCAGAAAGACATCGGCGTCAGTGCTCATCACCTGCGCCTTGCGCCAGTTGATCACATCGGGGCGCGCGGCGCAAAAATCATCGGTGAACCAGCGGGCGGTCAAAGTATCCAGCACCGGCCCTATCCCCGTCTGGCGCATCAATTTAACCACACCCATCACCTTGGCGCTGTCCTCTTGTGTCCGAAAGGCCGCCGTCGACCATAGGCCCAAAGACAGCACCCGATCGGGATAGCGCAGCGCATAGCGTGGCCCGATCATGCCGCCCAAGGAATGGCCCGCAAAATGCGCCTGTTCAATGCCAAGGCGGGCGCGCAGCTCTTCCAGATCATCGACCAGATCATCCAAGCCAAAAGGCGCATCGGGCAAAGACGACAGCCCATGGCCGCGCAGGTCATAAGAAATGCAGGTGAACCTGTCGCGCAAACCGTCCACCAGCCTGTCAAACGTGGCGCGGCGCGCACCGATGCCGTGAATCAAAAACAAGGCCGGCCCCGCACCCGCCACCGAAAAGGCGCTGCGCATCGCCTATTCCTTGGGGTCAGAGGCCAGACGCCCCGCCGTCGCCCAATCGCTTTTGGCCACATCGCCAAAGATGATCGTCACCGAAGCGGGTGTGCCGCCGCAGGTATCGACCCAAGCTTTGGTCACAGCCTGCGCACAGGCGCGCTTTTGGTCGGTCGTGCGGCCTTCATACATATCAATACGGATCACGGGCATGGCTACTCCTTACGCAGCGATAGGGTGGGGGCGAAATTGCGGCATGATCTCGGCCGCGAATTGGGACATCATGCAAAGCGTTTCGTCTTGCGGCTGGCCGAAGTTCGAGGTGACGATGATCTCGTCAATGCCAAGGGCGGCGTAGTCCGCCAGTCGGTCGATCATCTCGTCCTTTTGGCAAATCAAAATGTTCTGGCCCAGCTCTTCGGGCGTCTGGGCGCGGGGCAGCGGGCGGATGATGCCCTGATCGACAATACCCGGCCCGCCAAACACATTGTCAAAGCTGCTGTAATAGCGGTGCGCAAAGGCCACCATGCGGCGGCGTTCGGCTTCGGACTGCACCAAGTAAACCCCGCGCTGCAGCGACAGGCGGTTGGCATGGCCACCCGCCGCTTTGCCGCGATAAAAGGCCGAAACTTGCGCCTCAAGCTGGCCATGGGCTGCACCCAGCGGTGTGGTTTGCACATGATAGCCCTTGGCCGCAGCCGCCTCGATCCCCGCAGGCAGCATAACACCCAGCATCAGGGGGATCGGGTCTTCGGGGCGCGGCATAATGGTCAGCGCGTCAAACTTATAATGCGACCCGTCCCAAGACACATCGGCACGGGTCAAAAGGGCCTCTAGCACCGCTAGGGCCTCTTCAAAGCGCGGCTTGGTTTGGCCAAAGGGCACGCCCATCAGATCGGTTTCAAAGCCAAAGGCCCCCTTGCCCACGCCCAGCATCAAACGCCCCTCGCACAAAGCTTGGGCCTGCACCACCTCGCCCGCAAAAACCCGCATATCGCGCAAGGGCAATTGGCAAACCGAAGTGACAAGCCGCAACCGTTTGGTATGCGCCGCAATCTTGACGGCCATTTGCAAAGGAGAGGGGATAAGCAGGATATTGACCAGATGATGTTCCGGCAGACCCACGCCGTCATAGCCCACTGCCTCGGCGTGGACGGCCTGCGCCACCATGTTGCGGTAAAGCGCCTTGCCGCCCAAAGCCGGATCCAGCATGTGGCTGGACAGAAAATGCACGAAATCCATCAGACCCTCCGCTTTGTCCAAATCTTGTCCATCTGTGCTGCAGCGTCAACACTTCCCTTTCATGCCAAGACCTGATTTGTGGCGGCATGAGCAAAGCTTTCGTCCCCAATCCCCGCCTTGGTCTGGCCTATACTTTGGTCGGTGCCGCCCTTTTTGTGCCCGATGCCCTGCTCGTGCGGATGATCGGCGGCGATGTGATGGATGTGGCCGTCTGGCGCGGCATGATCGCGGGCACAGTCACACTGGCAGGCACAGCGCTTTTTGCGCGGCATTTGATTCCCTCGTGGCGGGAATTGCTGTCATGGCCCTCTTTGCTGCTCATCTTCGCCCAAGGGATCGGGTCGTTTTTGTATCTGATGGCCTTGGGGCAGACGAGTGTGGCCAATACCATGCTGCTTTACGCGTCTTCGCCGTTCCTGTCGGCCCTTTTGGCCTTTGCCGTGCTTAAAGAAAGCATCGGGCGGGTGACGCTTTTGTGCATGGCCGCCGTCTTTGGCGGCGTGGTCATCATCGCCAGCGGATCGCTGGGCGGCGGGCACCTGTGGGGCGATTTGATCGCTTTCCTCAACGCCAGTTCAGCCGCCGCCTATTATGTCATCTTGCGCAAAACCGGCGCGCAAAGCCTGATCGTCTCGGCCGCCCTTGGCTTTTTCGCCACGGCGCTGCTGGCCTATCCCTTCGCCCCGCACCACAGCTTTGATGCCACCCAGATCAGCCTTGTGACGATCAACGCCACCATTGGCCTTGCCTTGGGCTGCGCGCTGCAAATGATGGGCCCGCGCCATCTGCCTGCCGCCGAAGTCTCGATGATCACCATGCTGGAAATCGTGGCCTCCCCCCTGCTCGTCTGGGCCGTGCTGAACGAGGCGCCAGGAACCCTCACCCTGATCGGCGGTGGCGTGATCCTCGCGGCCCTTGTCACCCACGGCATCTGGCGCCTGCGCCAAGCCCCCTAACCCCCCTTTCATATGTGCCCAAATATCCCCGCCGGAGGCTGCGACGCCCGCCCCCCAAAGCAAAAGGGGCAAGACCATCCCGGCCCTGCCCCCCCAAATCTTGCGCCGGTTAAAGTCGGTCAGCTACACCCGCTCGTCCCGCCGCAGGTGTTGCACTTCATGCAGGTGCCATTGCGCACCAAGGTGTAGTTGCCGCATTCGCCACACGGGTCGCCCTCATAGCCCTGCATCTTGGCCTTGGAGCGTTGGTCCATGCTGACCGTGCCTGAGGACAGCGCCGTAGACGCCGCACCACCCCCCACAGCCACGCGCACCGTTTCTGGCATCAGCAGCGTCGCAGTATCGCCCGCAGCCCCCATGCCGGAAAAGCCCGTCATCCCCATGCCGCCTTGCAGCACCACCAGATCCTGCGGCACGCGCTTGCGCAGATATCCGGTTGACGAGATTTGCTTGATCACCTCCAACCCGCGCGTGGCAGCGCTTTCCGATACATCGGCGATGTTGCGCTTGCCCTCTTGATCGCCCCGTCCCAGATCGTCAAACGAATGGCCCGTGGGCTGCACATGCGCCAGATCGGTGCGGTCCAGATAAGAAATCGCCAGTTCGCGGAAGATGTAATCCAAGATCGATGTGGCATTCTTGACCGAGTCGTTGCCCTGCACCATGCCCGCCGGTTCAAAGCGGGTGAAGGTGAACGCCTCGACATATTCCTCCAAGGGCACGCCGTATTGCAGACCAACCGAAATCGCGATGGCAAAGTTGTTCATCATGGCGCGAAAGCCCGCACCTTCCTTGTGCATATCGATGAAAATCTCGCCCAAACGCCCGTCGCCATATTCGCCCGTGCGCAGGTACACCTTATGCCCGCCGACGATGGCCTTTTGCGTATAGCCCTTGCGCCGTTCTGGCAGCTTTTCGCGGTTCGTGCGGATCACTTCCTTGATGATAAGACGCTCGACGATCTTTTCGGCCATAACCGCGGCCTTTTCCTGCGCCGAGCCGGTGGCCATGATCTCTTCGGCCTCTTCGTCATCCTCAATCAGCGCCGAGGCCAAAGGCTGGCTTAGCTTTGACCCATCGCGGTACAGCGCGTTGGCCTTGACGCCCAGCGAGTGCGACAATTCATAAGCCGCCAGCGTTTCGGCAATGCTGGCCGAGTTGGGCATATTGATCGTCTTGGAAATAGCGCCCGAGATGAAGGACTGTGCGGCCGCCATCATATAGATATGGCTTTCCACCGACAGATAGCGCTTGCCCCTTTTGCCGCAGGCATTGGCGCAATCAAAGACGTTGTAGTGGTGCTGCTTAAGGAAGGGCGCGCCTTCCAGTGTCATCGTACCGCAGACATGGTCGTTGCAAGCGTCAATCTGGGCCTTGGTAAACCCCAAATGGCGCAGCAGGTCAAAGCTGGGGTCGGCCAGTTTGTCGGCGGGTATGCCCAAGGTGCCCTTGCAGAAATCCTCACCCAGCGTCCACTGGTTAAAGACAAAGCGGATGTCAAAGGCCGTGGGCAGGGCCGCTTCGATCTTTTCAATCTCGCGCGGGCCAAAGCCGTGGCCGATCAGCGCGGTATGGTTGATGGCAGGAGCCTGCGCGATAGAGCCGTGGCCCACAGCATAGGCCACCATTTCGGCGATCTGGTGGCCGGGATAGCCCAAGGTTTCCAAAGCACCGGGGACGGATTGGTTGATGATCTTAAAATACCCCCCGCCCGCCAGTTTCTTGAACTTCACCAGCGCAAAGTCAGGCTCGATGCCGGTGGTGTCACAATCCATCACCAGCCCGATGGTGCCGGTGGGGGCAATCACGGTGGTTTGGGCGTTGCGATAGCCATGCGCCTCACCCAAGGCCAAGGCTTCATCCCACGCCGATTTGGCCAAGGCCACCAGCGTCTGGTCGGGGCAGTTGCGATGATCGAGTGTGACCGGATCGACATTCAGGCCCTCGTAAGCCCCCGTGCCATAGGCTGCCGCGCGGTGGTTGCGGATCACGCGCAGCATATGCTTGGCGTTGCGATCGTAGCTTGGGAAAGCGCCCAGTTCCTTGGCCATCTCGGCCGAGGTGGCATAGGAAACACCCGTCATCAGGGCTGTCAAAGCCCCACACAGCGCGCGGCCCTCTTTGCTGTCGTAGCCTAAACCCATCGTCATCAGCAAACCGCCGATATTGGCATAGCCAAGGCCCAGCGTGCGGAAATTATAGGACAGTTGCGCAATTTCCTTGGAGGGGAACTGCGCCATCATCACCGAGATTTCCAGCGTGATCGTCCAAAGGCGTGTTGCATGCATATAGGCTTCGGCGTCGAACTTGGCGTTCATTTGGAACGTCAGCAGGTTCATCGAGGCCAGATTGCAGGCCGTGTCATCCAGAAACATATATTCCGAACACGGGTTTGACCCGCGGATCGGCCCGTCTTCGGGGCAGGTGTGCCACGCATTGACCGTGTCGTGAAACTGGATGCCGGGATCCGCACAAGCCCAAGCGGCATGGCCGATCTGGTCCCACAGCTCACGCGCCGAGATGGTCTTGGCCACCTTGCCATCGGTGCGGCGGATCAGCTCCCACGGCAGGTCATCTTTGACGGCCTTCAGGAAGGAATCCGTCACGCGGACTGAATTGTTCGAGTTCTGGCCTGACACGGTCATATAGGCTTCGGAATCCCAATCCGTGTCATAGGTGGGAAATTCGATCGAGGTGAAGCCTTGCTTGGCATATTGCAGGATGCGGAATGTGTAGGTGTCGGGGATCATGGCCTTTTTGGCCGATTTGATCGCGGCTTTCAGCGCGGGGTTCTTGGCTGGATCAACCGAGTCTTCCGACGATCCGTCCCATGTGCGAATGGCGGTGAAAATCTCGTTCAGGCGCGCTTCATGCGCCTTGGAACCCGCCACAAGCGAGGCCACCTTTTGCTCTTCGATCACTTTCCA
>CANIKY010000028.1 GCA_947468085.1 Paracoccaceae bacterium
ACGAGGTGAACGCCGCCGTCGCAGCGCAGATGTCTGACATCGCCCACGCCTACCGCTACAATTTCACCACCGACGCGCTGGAAGAGTTGACCGAGATCATTCGCGCCCATTGCGGGGGAACATTGCGAGAAATGGTTTATGTCACCAGCGGGTCTGAAGCGGTGGAAAGCTGTCTGAAGATTGCCCTGCAATACCATACTGCCAACGGGCAGAAATCGCGGCGCAAATTCATCTCGCGGCAGCGGTCGTGGCATGGCAACACGCTAGGTGCGCTGGGCCTTTCGGGCTTTGCCGAACGCACGGCGGCTTATGAAGGGGCCTTTATCCCCTCGATCAAACTGTCGCCGGTGAATGCCTATCGGCCGGTGGCGGGGGCAGATGCGGCCACGGTGGGGGCCGCCTGCGCAGCAGAGCTGGAAGCGGCCATTCTGCGCGAAGGGCCGCAAACCATCGCAGCCTTTGTGTTTGAACCCGTGGTGGGTGCTGCGGGTGGGTGCGTGCCCGCCCCCGATGGCTACGCCAAACTTGTGCGCGAGATTTGTACCAAATACGGCGTGCTCATGATCTCGGACGAGGTGATGTGCGGCGCGGGGCGCACAGGCACGTGGCGCGCCTTGGACTATGACGGGGTTGAACCTGATATCATGTCAGTCGCTAAAGGGCTGGCTGCGGGCTATGTGCCACTGGGCGCCGCCATCTGCACCACCAAGGTGTGGGAGGTGATCCGCGCCAAGGACGGCGCTTTTGGCACGGGCCACACGTTCACCGGCCACACCGCCGCCTGTGCTGCAGGGGTTGCGGTGCAAAAGATCATCGCGCGCGAGGGGTTGCTGGCGCGGGTCGCGGCCAATGGCGAGCGGATCATGGGCTGGATGGTGGACGCGTTGGCGGGAGTAGAGGCGATTGGCGACATTCGCGGGCGCGGCCATTTCATCTGCGCCGAACTGGTGGCCGACCGCGCCACCAAGGCCCCCTTTGACGCATCCCGCCAGTTGCACCTGAAGGTGCGGGCGCAGGCGATGGAAAACGGGCTGATCTGCTATCCGGTCGGCGGCAATGTCGACGGGGTGAATGGCGATATCGTAATCTTGTCGCCGCCTTACAATTGCTCTGACGCGGAACTGACGGAAATCGTTGACAAATGTGCCACCTCGATCCGGCAAGTGCTGCAGGCAGAGGGGTTGGCGTGATTTTTTCACGCAAGTGTTACGACGGAAACGCCAAGCTATGGCGTAGAACGGGAACACATTTAATCCGGAGCACGTCTATGACCTATATCTTCAGCAGTTTTCTGGCCGCACTGATGGCCCTTTCCACCTTTCTGGCTGTGCCCGCACTGGCGGCCGGCACCTCGGACGGATCAAGCGCAACAGCCGCGGCGTCTTATGCAGAGGCCAAGGCCATGGTGGACGAGGGGAATTTTGTGGCAGCCCTGCCAAACCTGATCGCCCTGACCAAGGCTGATGCCAAAAATGCCGATGCTTGGAACCTGCTGGGCTTTACCTATCGCAAGCTGGGCCAGCTAGAGGACAGCGATGCCGCTTATCTGACAGTGCTGTCGATCAACCCCGACCATTTAGGCGCGCTGGAATATCAAGGCGAGTTGTTCATCACGACAGGTAAGTTGGATGAGGCCAAGGCCAATCTTGCAAAGCTGCAGGCGCTGTGCGGGACTTGTGAGCAAGCGCAAGATCTGGAAGCCGCGCTAAAGGCTGCCGGGGCGTAACCCCAGCGGACAGACGGCCCACCTGACCCAGCGGGGGGCCAGCCCCCCGCATCCCTCCGGAGTATTTTTGCCAAGATGAAGGGGGATGGAAAAAGAAAAGCCCCGCGGGTTTCGCGGGGCTTTTGAGGTCTAGGGCGTGTCAGATTAGCCCTTTTTCAGCACCTTATTTCCCAGCACCTCGGCAATTTGCACGGCGTTGAGCGCAGCGCCCTTTCGCAGGTTGTCCGACACGCACCACAGTGAGATGCCGTTTTCGATCGTGGAATCCTGCCGCACGCGGCTGACATAGGTTGCATATTCGCCTACGCATTCGATGGGGGTGATGTAACCGCCCGGCTCGCGTTTATCGACCAAAAGCACGCCGGGGGCCTCGCGCAGGATGTCTTGCGCCTCTTGCCAATCTAGCGGCTCTTCAAACTCGATGTTGATGGATTCTGAATGGCCAACAAACACGGGCACCCGCACACAGGTGGCGGTGACTTTGATCTTGGGATCAAGGATCTTTTTCGTCTCGGCCACCATTTTCCATTCTTCTTTGGTAAAGCCGTCATCCAGAAAGACATCGATCTGCGGGATCACGTTAAAGGCGATTTGGCGGGGGAATTTCGACGGGGCCACTTCTTGCCCGGGCACATAGATGCCCTTGGTCTGGTTCCAAAGCTCGTCAATGCCTTCTTTGCCGGCACCTGACACCGACTGATAGGTTGACACCACCACCCGCTTGATGCGTGCGCGGTCGTGCAAGGGCTTCAACGCCACGACCATCTGCGCTGTCGAGCAGTTGGGGTTGGCGATGATGTTCTTGTTTTTATACATGAAAATCTGATCGGCATTCACTTCGGGCACGATCAGCGGGATTTTCGGATCATAGCGGTACAGCGAGGAATTGTCGATCACGATGCAGCCCGCCGCCGCCGCCTTGGGGGCGTAGATCTTGGTTGCGTCTGACCCTATGGCGAACAAAGCAATGTCCCAGCCGGTGAAATCAAAGGTGTCTAGATCCTTGGTCTTGACGGTTTTCTCGCCAAAGCTGATCTCGGTGCCCAAAGATTTTCGCGATGCCAGCGCGGCAATCTCGTCCACCGGGAACTCGCGCTCGGCGAGGATGTTCAGCATTTCGCGGCCCACGTTGCCCGTGGCACCCGCGACGACGACCTTATAGCCCATCGGGGTTCTCCTTTACGTCAAGACAGTCAGTCAGCAAGACTGGGCGGGCCTTAGCGCAGGTTGCTGCGCGGCGAAAGGGCCTATTGGCCTGCGGGCAGCAAACTCTGCCCAAGCGGGGGTTATTCCGTTAAAGCGGAGGGGTTTGCCAAGCAAATCCGGCTGTCGCGGGCCAAAAGCGCTGTGACATAGGCGCGTTCGGCTTGGAAGTTATGGGGCACTTGGGCCGCTGTGCGACGGCCTGAAAGGGACAGCGAGGCGAAGAAGTCAAAGCCGTAAAGGGTTATCTTTGTGGCATGAGAGCCTGCTAATAGGTCGATCATCATCAGGCCGGTGGTGGGGGGGGCACTCAGCTGCGCCTTAAGCCGCAGGTAAGTGTCAAGCGGGGGCAGGGCAAAGCCTTTGCGGCTTGCCATGGCCCAAGACAGTCGCTTGCGTTTGGGCGACATCCACAAAAGCAACTTGGGATTTATCTTTTGCAGATGGGTGGCCTTAAGAGAGGTGGCACACGCCAGCACATCGGTGCGGGTGCCGTGGCTGCGGGCATCCGGCATCGGCGCGCGGTTCAGGCGGATCACCAGATGGGCTGCGTCAATCGCAGCGCCAGATTCCGTTGCCGCTAAGCTTTGGGCATTGCCCACAAGCGCGATATCGCCCTGCATCTGCGGCAAAACCGCCGCCATTGGCAGGCCCAAGCCCGCTATGGCAGTCTCATCGCGCAAAAGCCGCGCCAGATAAAAGCCAAGCCGTGTCATGGTGTGGCCAGCATATCGCGGTAGATGGTCACAAGGGCGCGGGCCTCATCCTCGATGCGGTGATGGGCCAGAACATGGGCGCGGGCGGCGGGGCCTGCTGCAGCAAGGCGGGCCGGATCGTCAACCCAGGCAGCCAACGCTTGGGTCAGGTCCGCCACATCATCGGGGGTGACGAGCGCGCCGGTTTCCGCCGTCAGCAACGCTTCAAACGCCCCCACGCGAGCGGCGACGACCGGCACGCCGCAGGCCATAGCTTCTAGCGGGGTCAGGCCAAAGCCTTCCCAGCGGGCAGGGGCTACGAACAGGTCTAACGCTTGGTAGTGGCGCACGACTTCCGCCCAAGGCAGTTCGCCTAAGAAGTGCACGCGGTCGGCAATGCCAGCGGCGGTCACCCGCGCCAGTAGGGCGGCGTAAAAGGTGCGGTTGTCATCGGTCACGCGGCCGGTGAAGATCAGGTGCAGATGCGGGCGGCTGGGTAGTAGGGTGCAGGCGGCATCCACCAGCAGATCGACCCCTTTTTGAGCACGAATCCGACCAAAGCAGCCCAAGATTAGGGCATCTTGGGGCAGATTAAGCCGAAAGCGCAGGGCGGTGCGGTCGGGGGCGGGGTGGAAGACTTGGGTGTCAACGCCGTGCATCACGACCGCAGCGGGCACCTGCAAGTAAAACTTGGCGCGGGTCGAGGTGGCAACGACCCCGTCCATCCGGCCTATCAGCCAGCGGGTCAAAGCCTTGTGATGGCGCTGGGCGGCTGACGTGAACAAAAGCCGCAGCTTGCGCCGGAAAATATGGCGCAACACAAGGCCCAGCACCATTTCCGTATTGCGCCGCGCGTGCCAAACCCGCCACCTGTCACGCCGCAAAAAGGGTAAGCGTGCCAAGGATATATGCGGCAGATCGGGCGGCAGTCCGGGCCCTGTGGTCACAATTCCAATCATCGCTGCTTGCACGGGTATAAGCCGCACCACGGTGGCTGTCACACCCGACAGGCGGCGTTTTAAGTTGGGGGCGATCACCTCGATTGCGGGCTTTTGCATAGAAACCTCGTTTTGGCCCAAATAGACCAAAGCGTGACCCTTGGAAAGGATCAGGCCGGTTGCAGCGCCACGGGCCTTTCGCGGATGGGCAGGTGGATCAGCGCCGAAAAGGCCCCAACGCCGATGCCAATCCACCAGACCATCGTATAGCCACCCGTCAGATCATACATCGCCCCGCCCAGCCAGACGCCCAAGAACGACCCCAACTGATGGCTTAAAAAGACAAAGCCATACAGCGTGCCCATATACCGCAGCCCGTAAAGATGCGCCACAAGCCCCGAGGTCAGCGGCACCGTCGCCAGCCACATCGACCCCATCACCGCCGAAAAGATCAAGACGGTTGTGGGTGTCATGGGTGTTGCGATGAAGGCAATCGAGGCGATTGTGCGCCCCGTATAAATCGCAGCCAACAGGTACTTTTTGGAATACCTTTTGCCCAAGTAGCCCGCCAAAATAGACCCGCCGATGTTAAACAACCCGATCACTGAAATGCTGATCGCCCCAAGGATCGACGGTGTGGTGATCCCGATCCCCGCCAGCATACCTGACGGGTCAATCGCCCCGCAGCGCTCGGTGATAAAGGCCGGAAAGTGGGCGGTTAGAAAAGCCAGTTGATAGCCGCAGGAAAAGAACCCCATGAAGATCATGGCATAAGACGGGTCTTTGAAGGCGCGCAGCAAGACGGTGCCAAGGCTTTCTTGCAACTCGGCCTTCGATGCCATGGGTTGGGCGCGCAGGAAGGGCAAAGCGAAGAGGCTGAACAAGATTGCCACCGAAAAGATGCCAAACACCGTCTGCCAATGGTAATGATGCAGCAAGAACTGCGCGGTGGGCGCGCCGATCACCTGCCCCATTGATCCCGCCGCTGTGGCAATCCCCAACGCCATGCTGCGGTTTTCCGCACTCGAGGCGCGCCCAACAATGGCCAAGATCACGCCAAACCCAGTGCCCGCGATGCCAAAGCCCACCAGAATTTCCAGCACCTGCATGGTGCCCGGTGTGCTTGCATAACCGCTGAGCAGCAGGCCCAACGCATACATCAAAGCCCCCGCAATAATCGCCCGCCGATCGCCAAACCGTTCTGCCAGCGCGCCAAAGATCGGCTGGCCCAAGCCCCAAGCCAAGTTTTGAATGGCAATCGCCATCGAAAAATCCGACCTTGCCCAGCCAAACTCTGCTGCGATGGGGATCTGGAAAACACCAAAGCTGGCCCGAAGCGCAAAGCTGAGCATCAGCACCGCACTGCCTGCGATAAGAACCGGAGAAAAGACCGAAGATTTCGTCATCGCGCACCTGCGTTACGTTGCGCGCACCTTCGCGCCAAGGGCCTTGGCCGTCAACGCGAAATCAACGGGTTGTAACAGAGTTGGGCCCGCATTCGGGGCACTGCACACCCGCCGCCATCGGGTGGCCACAGGTCCAGCACATCTGCGCGGTGCCCTGTTTTAGCCCATGCCCCACGGCCACGCGGTGGTCAAAGACAAAGCACTCGCCCTGCCAAAGGCTTTCAGCCTCGGGGATGTCTTCTAGATATTTCAGCACGCCGCCTTGCAGGTGAAACACCTCTGGCACGCCTTGGCCTAGAAGATAGTTGGTTGATTTCTCGCAGCGAATGCCGCCGGTGCAGAACATCGCAATCCGCTTGCCGGCAAACTTGTGCTGGTTTTCGTGCCACCATGCCGGAAACTCGCGAAAGGTTGACGTGCCGGGGTCAACAGCCCCTTCAAACGTGCCGATCGAGATTTCGTAGGCGTTGCGCGTGTCAATCACGGCAACATCGGGGGATTGGATCAGCGCGTTCCACTCTTGCGGCGGCACATGGCGGCCCACGCGGGCCAAGGGGTCAACCCCCGCCACCCCCAGTGTGACGATCTCGGCCTTAAGGCGCACCTTCATCCGCACGAAGGGCATTTTTGCGGCTGCACTTTGTTTCCAAACCAAGTCGCTGCACCCCGGCAGGGCGCGGATATGGGCCAGAACGGCGTCAATTCCCTCACGGGGGCCCGCGATGGTGCCATTGATCCCCTCGGTCGCCAAAAGCAGCGTGCCCATGATGCCGTGGGCTTTGGCCAGATCAAACAGCGGCCCGCGCAGGGCTGGCGGGTCGGCGAAGGGGGTAAAGTGGTACAGGGCTGCGACAGTGATCATCCCAGCGCATTAGGCCGAAAGGGCGGGCAAATTCAAGCCCTGCTTGACCCTTTGGGCGCGGATGCCTAGCTTATGGGTCATGCGTCCATCCCATCACGCCTTGATCGTCATCGACGTGCAGAATGATTTCTGCCCCGGTGGCGCTTTGGCCGTGGCGCAAGGCGATGCGATCATCGCGCAGATCAATGCGCTGATGGCGGAGTTTCAAACCGTGGTACTGACGCAAGATTGGCATCCGGCAAATCACAGTTCTTTTGCTGTCAATCACGCAGGGGCTGCGCCGTTTTCCACAGTGCAAATGCCCTACGGTGCGCAAACCCTATGGCCCAGCCACTGCGTACAAGGCACCAAGGGGGCGGCGTTTCACCCCGCTTTGCGCAGCGATCTGGCGCATCTGGTGATACGCAAAGGCTTTCGCGCGGCCATCGACAGCTATTCCGCCCTGTTTGAAAATGACAAGATAACCACCACAGGGCTTGCAGGCTTTTTGCGCGAAAGAGGCATAACGGCACTGACGCTGGTGGGGCTGGCGACTGATTTTTGCGTGGCCTTTTCGGCTCTTGATGCAGCAGCACAAGGGTTTGGCGTGACGGTGTTGCAAGAGGCCTGCCGTGCGATTGATCTGGACGGGTCTTTGGCCCGCCAACAGCAGGCAATGGCGGCGGCGGGTGTTGTGCTGGCATGAATTGCTGTCGGTGAAGGGCCTTAACCTGCGATGGCCCTTTGACCTTTGCGCGCGCTTGCTGCCATAGTTGCGCCCTAAAGGAGCCGTTCAATGGTCGATCTTGCTACACGGGTATGGAATCACCGCTGGAAAATTGACCCGATCGTGCGGTCTTTGATCGACACCGACTTTTACAAGCTGTTGATGTGCCAGTCGATCTTCCGCAACCGCCGCGACACCACGGTGGAATTCAGCCTGATCAACCGCAGCCCCAAAATCCGCTTGGCCGATCTTGTCGACGAAGGCGAACTGCGCGAGCAGTTGGATCATGTGCGCTCACTCACGCTGTCGCGGGGGGAAAGCACTTGGCTGCGCGGCAATATGTTTTACGGCAAACGCCAGATGTTTCGCCCCGACTTTATGGAGTGGTTCGAAGGCTTTCGCCTGCCGCCCTATCATCTGGAAAAGCGCGATGGCCAGTTTGAGCTGACCTTTGAAGGCGCGTGGCACGAGGTGATGCTATGGGAAATTCCCGCCCTTGCCGTGCTGATGGAACTGCGCGGGCGGGCGGTGTTGCAAAAGCTGGGGCGGTTTGAGCTGGAGGTGCTTTACGCCCGCGCCATGACCAAGCTTTGGGAAAAGATCACCCGCCTGCGTGCGATTGACGGGCTGCGCATCGCCGATTTTGGCACCCGCCGCAGGCATTCGTTCCTGTGGCAGGACTGGTCGGTGCAAGCGATGATGGAAGGGTTGGAAAAAAGCTTCACAGGCACCTCAAACTGCCTGATCGCGCAGCGCCGCGATATTGAAGCCATCGGCACCAATGCCCACGAACTGCCCATGGTCTATGCAGCCCTAGCCGACACCGATGCAGATTTGGCCCGCACGCCCTATCAGGTTATGGCCGATTGGCAGGATGAACACGATGGCAACCTGCGCATCATCTTGCCTGATACCTTTGGCACCGAAGGCTTTTTGCAACGCGCCCCCGATTGGCTGGCGTCTTGGACGGGCATTCGCGTTGATAGCGGTGATCCGGCCCGCGCGGCGGAAGTGGCGATCAAATGGTGGGCGGAAAAGGGTGAAGACCCGCGCCAAAAGCTCGTCATCTTCTCGGACGGGCTGGATGTGGCCAAGATCGAGGAGTTGCACCGCCAATTTGCTGGCCGTATCAAGGTATCTTTCGGCTGGGGTACCATGCTGACGAATGATTTCAGCGGCTTGGCTGATTCCGATGCGCTGGCACCGTTTTCGTTGGTCTGCAAAGCGGTGGCTGCCAATGGGCGGCCGACTGTGAAATTGTCTGACAACCCCAACAAGGCCATGGGCCCCGCTGACCAGATTGCGCGGTATAAGCGGGTGTTTGGCGTGGGCGCGCAGCAGGGGCAAGACCTGATCGTGTGATCAGTCGTCGTCCTCGGGCGCTTGGCGGCCGTCTTTGACAGCACTGCGCACCTTTTTGGCCACCAGCCTGCGCTGAATGCTGCCATAGGTGGGCTTGGTCGCCAACCGCCGCTTGGGGGCAATCAGAGCTTGTCTAATCATCTCGATCAGCCGTTCGCGGGCCAATTCGCGGTTTTGCGCCTGACTGCGGGTTTCTTCGGCCTGAATGACAATCGCACCCTCTGTGGTCCATCGCCGCCCTGCCAGACGTTTCAGGCGAGCTTTGACCGCAGGCGTCAGATGGGGCGAGCGTTCGGCTTCAAAGCGCAGCTCGACAGCGGTCGAAACCTTGTTGACATTCTGCCCCCCGGGGCCAGAGGCGCGGACGAACTGCTCGCTCAATTCCCAATCGGCGATCTGAATCGTGTCGGTGATATGCAACATAACGCTTCGCCATAAGAGAAAGGGCCACCTAAGCGGTGACCCTTCCCGAGTTCCAAGGAGATGGGCCAGTTAGGGCATCCATCCAACCAGTGGCCGTCTTACCAAGGGGCTGCCCTTAGAAAACGAACCCTCTAGCTGTCCCGACACCTCTCTCCAAAATCACTCTAGACACTGGGTCACCTCCTTTCGAATTGGTTATCGATACAGGTAAGTTGGCACATATTTTGTGTTTGTCAAAACCTTTTACGCAAGCCTTATGCTAAATCTGGCAACAATCAGGCGAAAAGGCAGCAGGCCGAACAAAGCGATCCCAAATTTTACACACCAATCGGCCACGGCCAGCGAAACCCATAGGGGAACCTGCGGCCCGTTGCCCAACAAGGGGCCCGGAACGGCGGCCCAAGACACATCGCTTGACGGTTCCAGAAAGGTCAGGCCTGCTGCAAAGGCGATGGTGAAGAAGATCACGCTGTCGACCGTTGACCCCAACAGGGTCGAGATCAGCGGTGCCCGCCACCATTCCGCACGGCGCAGACGGTCAAAGATCGTTACATCCAGCAACTGACCGACAAGAAAAGCCATGCCCGACCCCAGCGCCACGCGCAGCGAGACAAGGGGGCCAAATTCGTTGTGTAATTGCGTGCCGATGAACGAACAGGCCAAGCCCGCGATAAACCCCGCCAAAACCACCCGCCTTGCTGCCCGTGCACCAGCCAATCGGTTGGTGATGTCGTTGACCAGAAAAGACAAAGGATAGGTGAAGGCCCCATAGGTCAGATAAGACCCAAAGGTGTGTTGTACCAAGATGTTAGAGGCCACAACGATGGCGGCCATGGCAAGGATGCCGGGAAGTAGGTTTTTCATGATCCATTCCGTTTTTTACAAGGTCGCGGAGACTTGGCCCTCCTCATGAGGACAGGGTCTTTTGAAGCGCGGGTGCATCTTTGTCAACCAGCGCCGCCTTGCGTCACTTGGCCTTTAGAACGCCAGTGCATTGGGCCGGCAGGTCGGCCATGGTGAACTCTTTGGGGCCCTTTTTGCGCGGCGGCGGGTTTGGGTTGGGTTTGGGGTGCAGATAGGCGTTTGACACCCAATAGGCCAAGGTTTCGTCACACCCGCTGCCGCCTTTTGACAACTCTGACACGCTGGGCTTTTGGGTTTGGCACAGGTCTGATCCGGGGGGGCATTTCAGGCGCACATGCAGATGGTCTTGGTGGTTTGCCTCTGGCCGGATGCGTTGCAGCCAAGCGGTATCTGCCGCCGTTGCGGTTTTGCACAGTTCCAACTTGATGGCGGCCGCCACAAAGATCCGGTCCACCCGCGGGTCGGATGCAGCAGCTTTAAGCACATCGCGGTAGCTATCGTTCCAGTTTTCGTTGACCGATTTTTGGTCTTCGCTGCGGATGGAAATAGCGCCCAGCTTCTCGCGCTCCTCTGCCGTCAAATCTAGCCGTGCAGGCGGCAAGAACCACACATCGGCGTCCAGCCCCATCTGGTGGCTGGCATGGCCTGA
Organism: Paracoccaceae bacterium; assembly: GCA_947468085.1. GTDB lineage: Bacteria > Pseudomonadota > Alphaproteobacteria > Rhodobacterales > Rhodobacteraceae > Stagnihabitans. Next base: position 10,835 of record CANIKY010000028.1, read on the forward strand.
AATCATCGGTCCGCCGCGCGGATTACCCAGATCGCCAATATAAAGCCCCTTCCAGCCAAAGGCGGTGACGGCTTGGCTTAGGTCTTGCAGATAGTCCACCAGCACCGGATGGCCCCAGTTGCGATTGCGTTTCAGGCGCATGGCCTGCCAAGTCGGCCCTGTTTGTGGCAATTCAACATTGCCAGCGGCACAGCCGCGCGCATAGGTGCCGATCGGTTGCGATGGGGTGGCACTGGGTTGGGTTTTGGCGGCAAACAGTTTGGCCGCCAGCGTTTCACCGACAGCCGGTTGGGCCAGCGCCAAAAGCGCAAGCAGGATCAGGCGTTTCAAGACCGCTCTCCCATCGGTTTGACCCATGCCAGAAAGACCATACCCAGAATAAACAGCACGATCAGCGGGATGGCGATGCCTAGGCGCTGCGATCCGGTGATCAGGGTGAACAGCGCAATCCCCAGCGTGCCCAGATAGGTCGTGGCCTTGCCCGATAGGGCGTAAAGGCCAAAGGCCTCGGTTGCGCGGTCGGGGGTGGTGTGAAAGACCATCATCGTGCGACTTGCCGCCTGCAAGGTGCCGCCTGCAGCGCCAATCGCACAGCCGCACAGGTAAAACACGATATCGGGCAGGGCTGAGCCTGCCGCCAAGGGCAGGCCAAAAAACGCCTCACGCGACATGCCCGCCACCACCAGACAGACAGCGATCAGCACCCACATCGATAGCACCATCACAGGCTTTGGCCCGCGCGCCGAATCCACAAGGCCACCGACCCAGGTGAAAAACGCCGCCGAAATCGCCGCGATGATCCCGAAAATTCCAATCTGTGTGATCGACCACCCCAACACGGCCGAGGCATAGATGCCCCCAATGCCATAAAGTGCATTCAGCGCGTCACGATACAGCATCGACGACAGCAAATGCGCCCCCAAACTTTGCCGCTTTCGCAATGACCCAATCAACGCCCAAAGGTTGCGCAGCGATTGGCCCAGCCGGACGGGCTTGCGCCTGCCGCCTTCGCGTACCCATAAAAAGAAGGGTAGCATGAAAATCACAAACCAAATGGCCGTAAAGGGCCCGACGGCGCGCGTGCCCTCGCGCAGCGCCGCATCTAGCCCAAAGATCGGCGGAATGCCGATCAGGGTTGTTCCCGTCGCTCCGTTTTCGTTGAAAAGCGTCAGCATCAGGATCAGCGCCAATATCCCGCCCAGATAGCCCCAAGCTGACCCCGCACCCGACACTTTGCCCATATCGGCATCGCCCGTCAGGTCGGGCATCAGCGAATTGGTGAAGATGGTCGCAAACTCCATCCCGATCAGGCCAAGGCCAAACCACAGCATCGCCATAAACAGGTCTGGCTGCACGGGCGACAGGAACCAAAGCGCCCAAGATCCCGCAACATACAGCGCTGAAAAAGCCCAGATCCACGGCATCCGCCGCCCTGAGCCATCGGCCACAGCCCCCAAGATCGGCGCAAGGCAGGCGATAAGAAGGCCCGCAATCGTTTGCCCCGTCGTCCAATAGGTTTGGGCGGCGGCATTGGCGGCGACCTGATCCATCCCCTCACCCAAAAACTTTGCACTGGCCACTTCGGAAAAGTAGGGGCCAAAGGTGAAGGTCAGCAGCAAGGTGCTGAACGGCTGGCTGGCCCAGTCAAAGAAGTACCAACCCCAGATGCGTTTGCTGGCCATGTGCGCCCCTTGTTTTGCCCGATCAAGCCTGAAGCGGCAGATTTGCGCAAGGGTGGCAGAAGCGATTGCGCTTTGGGCCTATGCGCGCTACCTAAGGCGCGTCGTTCAATGGGTGCCTCATGACCTCGCTTTTGCAAATTTTGCTTGTTGCTGTCCAGATCTTGCGTTGGATCGTTTTGGTTCATGTCATCATGAGCTGGTTGATCAATTTTCAGGTTCTTAACCTGCGCCAACAGGTGGTGGCCCAGATTTGGTACGGGTTGAACAGCACGCTGAACCCGCTTTATTCGCGCATCCGTCAGATGATTCCCATCTCGGGCGGGATCGATTTCGCGCCTTTGATCGTGTTGTTTGGCGTTTATGCGATCGAAGTGCTGATCCGCAACAACATGTATTGATGCGCTTAATCCCTTGTTCACCAAACTGGGGCAAAATGCTCCGGTGTTTATTGATCCCATGACCTCTCCGGACCGATTGCTGCACCAAGTTTGGGGCTTTGCCGGGTTTCGCCCCGGTCAGGAAGAGATTGTTCAAGCGGTGATCGCGGGGCAAAACACCTTGGCCATCATGCCAACAGGTGGCGGAAAATCGTTGTGTTTCCAACTACCTGCGCTGTGCCGTGACGGGGTGACGGTGGTGATCTCGCCGCTTATCGCGCTTATGCGTGATCAGGTGCGCGCGTTAAAGGCTGCGGGGGTGGAGGCTGGTGCCCTAACATCAGGCAACACCGAGGAGGAGACAGAAGAGGTCTTCACAGCCCTTGACGAGGGCCGCTTGAAGCTTTTGTACCTTGCCCCTGAACGGCTGGCGGCCCCTGCCACCGTGCCCATGCTCAAACGCATCGGCGTCAGCCTGATCGCCGTGGACGAGGCGCATTGCGTCAGCCAATGGGGCCATGACTTTCGCCCTGATTACCTGCGCATCGGGGCTTTGCGGTTGTCTTTGGGCGTGCCGCTAGCGGCTTTTACCGCCACGGCCGATGCCGAAACCCGCGCCGAAATCACCACGCGCCTGTTTGATGGCACCCCGCCTGTCACCTTTCTGCGGGGTTTTGACCGGCCCAATATAAGGCTGGCCTTTGCGGTCAAAGACAGCCCGCGCGACCAGATTTTGCACTATGCCGCCGCGCGCAAGAGGCAGTCGGGGATCATCTACTGCTCTAGCCGCGCCAAGACTGAAGTGCTGGCCCTTGCCCTGCGCGCGGCGGGGCATCTGGTTTTGCACTATCACGCCGGTATGGAGGCCGAGGACAGGCGTCAGGCCGAGTTGCGCTTTCAGCAGGAAGACGGGCTGATTGTGGTGGCGACCGTGGCCTTTGGTATGGGTATAGATAAGCCTGATATCCGATGGGTGGCCCATGCCGACCTGCCCAAGTCGATCGAAGGGTATTATCAGGAAATCGGTCGAGCGGGCCGCGATGGGGCACAGGCCGATACGCTGACACTTTATGGCCCCGACGATATCCGCCTGCGCCGCCAGCAAATCGACGAAGGGGCCGCGCCGGCCGAACGCAAGGCCGCCGATCATGGGCGGCTGAATGCGTTGCTTGGTTTGGCCGAGGCGTTGCAGTGCCGCCGTCAGGTCTTGCTTTCGTATTTCGGCGAAACCTCCGCCCCTTGCGGCAATTGCGATCTGTGCCAACGCCCGCCCAAGCTGTTTGACGCCACCGATGCGGTGCGCAAGGCCCTGTCGGCTGTGCTGCGCACGGCAGAAAGCTTTGGCGCGGGGCATTTGATTGACATCTTGACCGGCACGGCGACGCCCAAAGTGTTGGAACGTGGCCATGACCAATTGCCCACCTTTGCGGTGGGGCGGGATCTTTCCAAACAGGCGTGGGCGGCGGTGTTTCGCCAGATGATGGGCCGCGATCTGGTGCGCCCGGATGCCGAACGCTTTGGCGCTTTGCGCATGACCGATCTGGCCCTGCCAATCCTCAAAGGGCTGCAATCTATCACCCTGCGCGCTGATACGGTGGAAAAGGCCCAAAAGGGCGATCGTAACATCGCGCGCGGTCAGGTTGACGAGGAAGATGTGGCCTTGTTGACCGCCCTCAAAGCCAAGCGCCGCAATTTGGCGCAAGCGCAGGGTGTGCCGGCCTATGTGGTCTTTCCAGATAAAACCCTGATCGAGATGGCCGAAAAGCGCCCGGTTACGCTCGACCAGATGACAGGCATTACAGGAATTGGCGCGCGCAAGTTGGAAAGTTATGGACGGGCTTTTCTTGAGGTGATCTTGGGCGCCCCGCCCGAGACTGCGCATCCCGCCCGCCATAAACTGATTGGCAGTGCGGCAGCCCCTTTGTTTGATCGCTTGGCGCAGGCGCAACTGGCCCTGTCACGGGGCGAGGATGGCACGGGCAAATATCTGACTTGCAATCCGTCCACCCTGCGCCAAATCGCCGAACGTCGCCCGACCAGCCTTGAAGATCTGCTGGCCGTGCAAGGCATGGGCGCACAAAAGGTAGAACGCTTCGGCGCGGCCTTCTTGGAAATCTTGCAGGCGGGCTAGGTGCCGACCCCTCCCAACTTTATCGCTGGCGACATTATATAGGCAGTTTTGGGGCAAAACTCTGTCAGCACGGCGTGCAGGGCAGCTTTATGCAGCGGTTTGGTCATGTATCGATCTATTCCAGCCGCCAGCAGGGGGGTGTGATCTTCTTCGGCTGATCGAGCGGTAAGCGCAATGATGGGCAGACGTGATCTGCCCGCTTCCATCTGGCGAATGGCTTGGGTGGCTTGGCACCCGTTCATCTGGGGCATAGCGATATCCATGAAAATGAGATCGGGTTTAAAGCTTTGGAACAGGTCCACTGCTTCGCCCCCGGTATTGGCAAAAACCACATCAATTGCCAAATCCCGCACCATCTTTTGAAAGACCAGTTGATTGGTACGGTTGTCTTCGGCCGCCAAAATACGCATCGGGCGGGGGGGGCCTGCTTCTTGCGATGGGGGAGAGGTATCAGGCTGCATAACAGGCGCGTCTGCGATGGGCAGGGGCACACGAATTCCAAAGCTAGACCCTTGTCCTGCCTCGGAATCTACCCAAATCGCCCCCCCCATCTGAACGATCAGCTGCTTTGCAAGGGTAAGGCCCAGGCCAAGGCCAGCGTTTGGGGTGGCTTGATGGAATGCGTCAAAGATCGCACCAAGATCACTTGGCGTGATGCCGATGCCCGTGTCTTCCACGGTGATATGCACCTGCTGCACCCCTGCCCCCGCCTCTAGCCCGACAACCGAGATCTTCACATGGCCCCATTTGGTGAACTTGACGGCATTGCCCACAAGGTTGGTCAAAACCTGCCGCAGGCGGATCGGATCTCCGATGAACTGACGGGGCAGGTGTGGGTCAAAGTCGACCAGAAGATGAAGGGCTTTGGCGCGGGCCACAGGTTGCATTAACGTGGCGATATCCTGGATCAATCTCTCCAGATCAAAGGGTTGTGCTAACAGGGATAGGCCATGTGCCTTGATTTTGGCATAGTCTAGAATGTCGTGGGAAAGGGCCAAGGCCGCCGTGGCCGTAGATTTGATCGTGTCTGCAAAAACCCGTTGCTCGGCGGTCAAGGGCGTGTCGCAAAGCAAATCAGCCAGCCCGATAAGGCCTGTTATCGGCGTGGCTATTTCGTGCGCGATATGGGTTAAAAAGGATGATGCTTCCACAAAGGCAAACGGGTCCAATAGGACTGTCTGAAGGGCAGGTTCGGGTGCGCATCCTGTGATAGGCGCAGGGTCGTTTGGGGCAGCATTCGGCTTGCGGGCGGCAAGGATGGCGTCAAGATGGGTGATCTCTCTTGCCCGAACCACGGGGCAACCCAAAGTCCACCCCCCCCTGCCCAAGTCACCGCCTGCGCCAAAATCGGGACTTGCCGGGCAATTTCGTCTGCTAAGCCCAAGGCTTGCACGCCCAGTGTTTCTTGTTTCGATACAATAGCCTGCCGCTTCTCATCCCGCGCGCTTTGGGCCGTGCCTCTTGCCTGCCGTTCCACGTTCAATTGATCTATCACGTTCATGTGACACCGTGCCTTTTTCTGCGCCCAAGGCGAGGGCTGCGACCCTTTGCGACCATCACCTTCCCGCTATAGTGCCGCAATAAGATGAACGCCGTCTTAACGCCGCCACAGGCCAAGAATCGTTGATCATAATGGTCGCCCATGCCAATTTCATCATAAGACCTGCGGGAGAATTTTGATGATTGGCTTGGCACTGCGCGGCATAACCGTCTTGGCGTTGGGGCTGATGGTGGCCAGCACGGCCTTGGCGCAAAGCGATGATCTGATCCCAGCCCGCCGCCTGACCTTGTGGCAGAACACCGATTTGCCGGGGGGGGATTTATCCTCGATCTTCGACACAACGCTAAACGCCTGCGAAACGGCCTGTCTTGCCAACACCGCGTGCGAGGCGATGACCTTTAACACCAAGAGTGGCGCGTGCTTTCTGAAAAAGGGGGCAGGCGAACCCGCCTATTTTGACGGCGCCTATTCCGGCTATGTGCTGCAAGCGCATGCCCAAGCCGAAGCGTTGGCGCGCAAGCGTCGGGCTGAACTGACCTTTGTGCCTGACTGGGACATTCTGGCGGCACCCTTCCTTGCCGCTGATATGGCGAACCGCCATGTGACCGATAATTATAGTGCCCAAGAACACATTGCGTCTTCGACCGAGGCAGAAGGCAATGGCGATTTTGTCGCGGCATTCCGCTATATGGGCGCTGCGCTGAACGTCGCGGACCTGGCCGAAAATTGGTCAGACTATGCGCGGCTTTTGCTGCTGGCCGCCGATGGCGACCAAAGCAACGCCGCCGTTTGGCGTGACGATGCCTATCATGCCACGATCAACGCCTATCTGCGTGCCGATGACCTTGACCTTCAGCATTCCATTCTGGTTCAGATGGGCCAAGTGTTGGAAATTCTCGACAGGGGCCGCGATATGGTGCAAGCCCTGCGCTTGGCGCAAAGTTTGGCAGAGCGCGACGATACTGCAGCCCTGTTGGACGATGTTGCTGCAAAATACGGGTTCCGCGTACTGGACAACGACGTGCAAACCGAAACCGCCCGCCCGCGCGTTTGCGCAAGCTTTTCTGAAGATTTGGTGGCGAGTGGCGTTGACTACACCGATTTTGTGAAGCTGCCCGAGGCGGGCTTGTCCGTGGCCCTTGAGGGGACCCGGCAGCTATGTGTCGAGGGCATCTCTTTTGGCGCGCGCTATCAGCTGACCTTTCGCGCAGGCCTGCCCGCCGCAACCTCAGAAATGCTGACCAAGAATGTCACCATCTCGGCCTATATTCGTGACCGCGCGCCGGGGGTGCATTTTGCCGGACGCGGCTATGTGCTGCCGCGCACGGGATCAGCGTCTATTCCCGTGGTGACGGTGAACACGACGACACTGAACCTTGAGGTGTGGAAAGTCACCGACCGCAACCTGCTGCGGGCCTTGCAAGACCAGTATTTTAACCAGCCGATGTATGCCTATCAAGAGGCAGATTTCGAAAGTAAATTGGCCAGCAAGCTTTGGTCAGGCACGGCCACTGTCGGGGCCGAGATGAACCAAGACATCACCACCCGCCTGCCCTTGGACGCGGCCATCGCAGGCCAGCCAGCGGGCATCTATGCCCTGCGTGCAACCGTGCCCAATGCCGATGTTTATGACGCGGCCAGTTGGCAGTGGTTTGTCGTGTCAGACCTTGGGCTGACCACGATGGACGGGGTGGATGGGTTGAACGTGTTCGTCCATGCTTTGGGCGATGCCATGCCCAAAGCCGGTGTCGACGTGCAGCTTTTGTCCATGGCCAATGAGGTTCTGGGCACCGCCTTGACCGATGGCCAAGGTCATGCGCTGTTTGAGGCGGGGCTTGTGCGCGGCACAGGCAGTGCCGCCCCGGCGATGATTGTTGCCCGCGAAGGCGAAAGGGATCAGGCCTTTTTGTCCCTGACAGATCCCGAATTTGACCTGTCCGATCGTGGGGTAGAGGGGGCAGAGGCCCCGCCGCCGGTGGATGTGTTTCTTACCACCGACAGGGGCGCTTACCGTGTGGGCGAAACGGTTCATGTCACGGCACTGACTCGCGATGCCAAACAGGCGGCCATCGTGGGATTGCCGCTGACGGGCATTTTGACGCGGCCCGATGGGGTGGAATATATCCGCGCTTTGGCCGATGACGCGGGTGCAGGGGGGCATGTGTTCGACTTCCCCCTTTCGCAAACCGCGCCGCGCGGGCGGTGGAGCGTGTCGGTTTATTCTGATCTGGATGCCCCGGCCCTGAGTGCCAAGTCCTTCTTGGTCGAGGATTTCTTGCCCGAACGTATTGATGTGACCCTTGGTCTTGATGATGCCCCGCTGTCTTTGGGCGATGTGCCGCAGATCTCGGTTGATGCAGCCTATCTCTTTGGCGCGCCTGCGGCGGATCTGGGCGTTGAGGGCGAGGTGATCTTACGCGCAGCCGAAGGATTGCAGGCTTGGCCTGGCTATCGCTTTGGCAGGTTCAATGCCGCCTTTGATGCGCAGGTCAATGTCTTTGGCGGTGCGCGCACCGATGCGCTTGGCCACGCTGTGATCGATGCCGCCTTGCCGCAGGTCATAGACCCGCTGCGCCCGCTGGAAGCCGTCTTTGTCACCCGCGTCTCAGAGGGATCGGGGCGTCCGGTGGAACGCAAGGTCACCAAGCCTTTGGCCCCGAGTGCCGCGATGATTGGTGTCAAGCCGATGTTTGACGATGTGGTGGCCGAAAACACCCAAGCGCGGTTTGGTCTGGTGGGCGTTGGCCCTGACGCACAGGCGACCTTGATGCAAGTACACTGGGCGCTGACGCGGATCGAGACCAATTACCAATGGTACCAGATCAACGGCAGTTGGGATTGGCAGCCCGTCACCAGCCGTACCCGCATGGACGAAGGTGAAGCCGCCCTTGGCGCCAGCGGTCCGGTTGAAATTGCAGCCCCGGTAACTTGGGGCGAATATGAACTGACTGTGGCGCGCAGGGACGGGGTCGAGGCTGTGACTTCGGTCAAGTTCTATGCCGGATGGTATGCGCCTGCTGACGTCACCGCGACCCCCGATAGGCTGCAACTGTCGCTGGATAAGCCCAGTTATGCCGTGGGGGATACGGCCATGCTGCGCATCGTGCCACGGGCTGCGGGAACGGCCTTGGTCACGGTTTTGTCGAATGGCGTTGTGTCGCATTTCGAAGTGCCGGTGGCTGAGGGTGAAAATCTGATCCCCCTGCCAGTCACCGACGACTGGGGCACGGGCGCCTATGTGACGGCTGCGGTGCTGCGCCCGATGGATGTGGCCGCTGGCCGCAATCCGGCGCGGGCCTTGGGGCTGGCCTATGCCAAGATCGATCCGGGCACGCGCGCCCTGACCACCACGATTGAAACGGCGGCTGAAACTGCCCCGCGCGGCCCGCTTGACATTGCCGTAAAGGTCGAAGGCGTCGCCGCCGGAGACACGGCCTATGTCACCGTCGCCGCAGTGGATGCAGGCATCTTGAACCTGACCGGCTACACCCCGCCTGATCCGCAGGCGCATTACTTCGGCCAGCGCAAGCTGGGCGTGGGCATCCGCGATCTGTACGGGCGGTTGATTGACGGGATGAACGGCGCGCAGGGTCAAGTCCGCTCGGGCGGGGATGCGGGGGCCAATGCCCGCCTGCAGGCCCCGCCGCCCACAGAAAAGCTGGTGGCCAACTTTGCAGGCCCCGTGCAAGTGGGCGCTGATGGCTATGCAAGGATCAGCTTTGATCTGCCCGCTTTTAACGGCACTGTCAAAGTTATGGCCGTGGCGTGGAGCAAGCGGGGCGTGGGCCAAGCCAGCACCGATGTGTTGGTGCGCGATCCGGTCGTGGTGTCCGCCAGCCTGCCGCGCTTTTTACAACCTGGCGATGAAAGCCGCCTGCGGCTGGAGATTGTCCATGCCACCGGCCCTGCGGGGGAAATGGGGCTGAGTGTCACCTCATCAGGGCTGATCCTTGGGGATGTGCCTGATAGCGTGACGCTGACCGACAAAGGCTCTGCCGTGGTCGATGTGCCTGTCACGGCCAATGCGCTGGGATTGCAGACGGTGGAAGTCACCCTGACCACGCCTGATGGCAAGGTCTTGACCAAGGACCTGACCCTGCCTGTGCAGGTGAATGACCCGACGATTGCGCAGGTCAGCCGCTTTGATCTGGCCAAGGGGCAAAGTTTCACCTTTGACGACAATGTCTTTGCGGGGCTGATGCCAGGCTCGGCCAAAGCGGTCATGGCGATTGGGCCGATTGCGCGGCTGAATGCGCCGGGGATCATGGCGGCGCTGGATGCTTATCCGTTTGGCTGCACGGAACAAATCACCTCAAAGGCGCTGCCCTTGCTGTATTTTGACCAAGTGGCCAAGGCGCTTGATCTGCCCGGCGCGCATGACATCAAGGGCCGTGTGCGCCAAGCGATTGCGGCGGTGCTGACCAACCAAGACGCCTCTGGCGCTTTCGGGCTTTGGCAACCGGGGTCGGGCGATATGTGGCTGGATGCCTATGTCACAGACTTTTTGTCCCGTGCCAAGGCGATGGGCTATGATGTGCCTGACCAAGCCTTTCGGCGCGCACTGGATAACTTGCGCAACCAAGTCAACTACTACGCCGATTTTGACACAGGCGGCGAGCCTTTGGCCTATGCGCTGATGGTTCTGGCCCGTGAAGGGGCGGCCGCGATGGGCGATTTGCGCTATTACGCTGACGTTAAGGGCAAAGCTTTTGCCACGCCCACGGCCATGGCCCAACTGGGGGCGGCCTTGGCAAGCTATGGCGACCAACCCCGCGCTGATCGGATGTTTGGCAAGGCTGTAGCCCTGCTGGATGGCCTTCCCACCAGTGAGGACCAAATCTGGCGCGTCGATTACGGCACGCCCTTGCGCGATGCAGCGGCCGTGCTGGCTTTGGGCGTAGAGGCGGGGTCAAACGCCATCGACCGCGATGCGCTGATCAGCCGGATTGCCACGGACGGCGTGCTATCGACGCAAGAGGCGACATGGACGCTGCTGGCAACCCATGCGATGGTGCAAAGCGCAGACAAATCCGGCATCAGTTTTGATGGCCAACCCGCCACGGGCCCCTTGGTCAAGGTGCTGGATGCCAACCTGATCGATCCTGTCGTGGTCACGAATGCGGGCGCAGACACGATCATCACGCTCACCACCTTGGGCGTGCCCACAGAGTCGGTGATGGCGGGTGGCAACGGCTATGCGATCACCCGCACCGCCTATACTTTGGACGGCCAACCCGCCCAATGGGACGGCGTATCTGTCGGCCAAAGAGTGCTGGTCGTGCTGGAAGTCACCCCCTATGGCCGTGGCGAAGCCCGCCTTATGGTGACCGACCCGCTGCCCGCAGGGTACGAGATTGACAACCCCAACCTCCTGCTTGCGGGCGCTGTTGCCGCCCTTGATTTCCTGAACCTGACGACCGAGGCGACCCATGCCGAATTCCGCCAAGACCGCTTTGTCGCGGCGGTGGATCGCAGGGATAACGGCGCGTTCCGCTTGGCCTATATCGTGCGGGCGGTGTCTTCGGGGACGTATCATCATGCGGCAGCCTCGGTCGAGGATATGTACCGGCCTGACCTGACCGCACACACCGACTCGGGCACTGTCACAGTTGCACCGTGATGCGGGCTAACGGCTTTTTGGGCTTGGCGGGGGGCTTATGGCTGGCCGCCTTTGCAAGCGATGGGTGTGATCGCTGGATCGACGCTACCATTCTGCCTCCCTTGGCCCCTGAAACCAGCCAAGAGGTGCTGGACCGTTATGGCACATTGCTGCGCGCATACACGGTGGAAGAGGGGCGATGGCGCTTGGGGGTAGAGAGGGATCAGGTTGACCCCTTCTTTGTTGCCCTGCTTTTGGATTACGAGGACAAGCGCTTTTACCAGCACGGCGGGGTTGATCCGCAAGCCTTGCTGCGCGCCTTGGTTCAGGCGGTTTGGAACGGGCATGTCGTCTCGGGCGGATCAACGCTGACCATGCAGGTGGCGCGGCTGTTGGAAGGGTCGGGCACGGGGCGGGTGGCGGGCAAGGTGCGGCAAATCCGGCTGGCCTTGGCCTTGGAGCGCCATCTGACCAAGGACCAGATCTTGCAGATTTACCTGCTGCTGGCCCCTTATGGCGGCAATGTTGAAGGCATCCGTGCAGCATCCCTTGCCTATTTCGGCAAGGAGCCCCGCCGACTGACCCCGGCCGAAGCGGCTTTGCTGGTCGCCATTCCCCAAAGCCCCGAAACCCGCAGACCCGATCGCAGCGACCTTGCCAAAGCCGCCCGCGACCGCGTGCTAAACCGCGCCCGATCCGACGGATTGATCGATGCCGATCAGGCCCAAGCGGCAGCGAGTGAGGCCGTGACCACCCGCCGCGCCGCCTTTCCCGCCTTGGCGCCGCATCTGTCAGACCGTGTCGTTGCCGAAGAACCACAAACCAGCCGCCATGTCACCACGCTGGACAAGGGCCTGCAAACCGCGCTGGAAAAGCTGGCAGCTTTGGCGGTGCAGGGCATGGGCGCGCGGATGCAGGTGGCGATTGTGGTGGCGGATCATGGGAGCGGTGAGGTCTTAGCCTCGGTCGGGTCGGCGGGCTATGCGGGGGGGGAACGGCTGGGTTTTGTCGATATGACAACGGCGCTGCGCTCTCCGGGATCGACGCTGAAGCCGCTCATCTACGGGCTGGCGTTTGATGAAGGGCTTGCCCACCCCGAAACGTTGATCGACGACAGGCCGACCGATTTCAACGGCTACCGCCCGCAGAATTTTGACCGCCAGTTCCATGGCACGCTCCGTATGCGCGATGCGCTGCAACTGTCGTTGAACATTCCGGTGGTGGCGCTGACCGATGCGCTGGGGCCTGCCAAACTGTTGCAATCCTTGGACCGCGCGCAGATGAAAACCGCGCTGCCGGTGGGCCAACCAGGGCTGGCCGTGGCGCTGGGCGGGATTGGTGTGACGCTGGAGGATATGGTGCAGCTTTATGGTGCCATCGCACGCGGCGGAGTGGTGCGCCCGCTGACGCATCGCTTGGGCATGGATGCTGCCGACGGTCAGCGGGTGCTGACGCGGGTGGCGGCTTGGCAGGTGGGGGATATTCTGGCAGGCCTTGCCCCACCGCCCGGTGCGCCGTCCAATCGGCTGGCCTATAAGACGGGCACGTCTTACGGGCACCGCGATGCTTGGGCCATCGGGTTTGATGGCAAACATGTCATCGGCGTCTGGATGGGGCGGGCGGACGGCACGCCGGTGCCGGGGGCCTTTGGTGCCGATCTGGCAGCGCCCGTGCTGTTTGAGGCCTTTGCCCGCCTGAAACCCGCGCTTGGCCCGCAACCCGCCCCACCGCCTGACACGCTGATGCTGGCCAATGCGCAACTGCCCCAACCCTTGCGGCATTTTCGCAGCCGTGACGCGGCCTTTGCCGCCGATGCCAGCGCGCCAGAGGTGGCCTTTCCCCCTGACGGGGCTGAGGTGGAATTGTTGCCTGAAGGGCTGATGGTGCAGGTCTCAGGCGGCACGGCGCCCTTCACTTGGCTGGCTGATGGCGCGCCGGTGATGACCGCGCAGGCCGAGGCCACCGCCATGCTTCCTGCCCTCGGACGCGGATTTGTGACATTGTCAGTGATAGATGCCAAAGGACGATCGGCCCGAACCCGCGTGCGCCTGCGCTAAGGCGCGGTTGACCTTGGGCCTTGGGGCAGATAGGCCGTCAGGGGCCAGATTTCAGGACAAGCAGTATGCCCGCCGATCCCAAGACCATGTTGTTCCTGTCGGGCCTGTCGACCCTGTTCATTGTGGGCGCGGGATCGGCTGTTCTGGGCCTTGCCGTGCCGTTTTATGAACAGGAATTTCAACTTTCCACCGCCACATCAGGGTTGCTTGTGTCGACCGTATGGATCGGCTGCTTGACCGGCGTTTTGACGATGTATTTCAAAGGTGCGCAGATCACACCGCGCCCGCCTTTGGCGATGGTGGTGGTTGGATCGGTGCTGCTCGCTGTCGCACCCGCCTTTTGGGTGGCGCTGTTGGGGGCTTTGATCTTTGGCATCGGCTATGGGGTGATTGCGGCGCTGTTCAATTCGCGCGTACTCTATGCATTTGGCGCGCAGGGGGCACCGCGCATCGGGATGCTGAACGTGCTCTACTCGGTCGGGGCAATCGTGGCACCTTACGGCTTTACGCTGATGGGGGCCAGATTGCAGCCGGTGTTTTGGGCCATGGCGGCCCTGTCTGCCGTGACTTGGGTCTTTTCCGGCCGCGTGGGGTTGACGGGCCTGCCCGCCCCACAGGCGCACGGGCGCGGCTTTAAGCTGCACTGGCCGATCCTGATCTTGGCGCTGCTGTCGATTGGGATAGAGGCAAGCTTGGTGGGGCTTGGCCCCTCGGCGCTGAACCGCGCGGGCCTGAGTGCGCAGCGCGCGGCAGAGCTTTTGTCGCTGTTCTTTGTGGCTGCCTTGGCGGCGCGTATCATGCTGGTGCTGGTCGCGCATCGCTTGGCAGATTTCGGGATCTTTGTCTTTGCGATTGGCTGGGCTGCACTTTGTGGCCTTGGCGCAGCCCTGTTCAGCCCGGTGCTGTTCTTTCCGCTTTTGGGCATATCGGCGGGGCTGTTTTTTCAAGGAGTTTATGTCACCGCGACCCGCAAAATGGGCGATGATCCGCGGGTATCGCCCGTGATCTTTGCCTTGGGTCAGGTGGGGGCCATCCTTTCACCGCTGTTTTATGCGCGGTTTATGGATCCTTTGGGCAGCCATGGTTTCTTCTGGCTGGTGACGGGGGTGGCGTGGGCGGCCTTTGTGTTCAGCGCCCTGTCGTATCGCGCGATGATGCGCTGATCAGGCAGGTATCAGCACCACACGCCCCGCATCAGTCAAAAGAAAAGCCCGCCGCCCTTCGATCACGGCGGCAGAGAGTGGGCCGCCGTAGGCTGCACTGCTGTCAAGGTTAAGGCGGTTGCCGTAATGGGTGGCGTGGTCAAGCGCTGTGTGGCCATGCACCACGAGGCCCCCGTGGTCGCGCTTGTCTTCGAGAAAATCTTTGCGAATCCAGACCAGATCGTCTTCGGCTTGATCTTTCAACGCGATGCCTGGGCGGATGCCTGCATGGACAAAGATTGCGTCTTCTGCCACATAACTTACGGGACGGCTTTGCAAAAAGTGGTGGTGGTCAGCCGGAACAGCCGCCACCGCATCGGTATGTACCGGCCCAATCGGCCTGTCCCCCGGACTTCGCACGCCGTAAGACGAAAGTGTTGCAGCCCCGCCCAGTTTTGGATGCAGCCACGAATGCTCTGGCTTCAACCCCGGATCGCGCCAAGCAGGATCGGTCATAAACCCCGCAAAAAGCCTATCGTGATTGCCCTTCAGCACCACCCAGTCGCGCCCTGCGGCCACGCCGTCCATTAGATACTGCACCACGCCCCGACTGTCTGGCCCCCGATCGACCAGATCGCCCAGATGCACGATCTGGCCATGCCCATGCTGCGCCATATCCACCGCGATGCGGTGGTGAGCGGATTTGAGCAGGTCAAGATGGCCGTGAATGTCGCCTATGGCATAGATGTGCATGGATCACTTTGGGCTACGCCCACCGCCGGAAAAGCGGGGGCGCTGCCCCCGCGCCCCCGGGATATTTGGGCAAATATGAAAGGGGAAGGGTTAGGCGAATTCCAGTGCTTTGACTTGTGAGAACATGCCCGTAGATTCTAACGTATTGACCACCTTTGGGTCGATGGGTTGGTCAAGGTAAAGGATCGCAATAGCATCTTGGCCCACGCCAGAGCGCCCCAAGGTGAAGTTCGCGATATTGACGTTGTTCTTGCCCATCGTCATGCCCAAAAGACCAATGATGCCGGGCACATCCTCGTTTGTGGTGTAAAGCATGTGCTGGCCGATTTCGGCATCAATGTTGATGCCTTTGATCTGGATGAAGCGCGGTTTGCCATCGCTAAAGCAGGTGCCGGCAACCGAGCGTTCGCGTTTGTCGGTGACCATGGTGACTTTGATGTAGGCATCAAAGGTGCCGGATTTGTCTTGCCGCGTCGTCGAGATTTGGATGCCGCGTTCCTTGGCCACGATGGGGGCTGAGACAAGGTTGACATCAGGATTGGCGGTTTTCATCACTCCCGCGATCACCGCTTGGTTCAGGGCTGCAAGGTTCATCGCAGCAACTTTGCCATCGTACAGGATGTTGATGGCGCGGATCGGCTCGTCTGTCATCTGGCCGATGAAGCCGCCCAAATGGCTGGCAAGCTTGATCCACGGCCCCATCACCGCCGCCTCTTCGGCCGAGACATTGGGCATGTTGAGCGCGTTTTGCACAGCGCCTGACAGCAGGTAATCGGCCATTTGTTCGGCCACTTGCAGGGCGACGTTTTCCTGTGCTTCGGTGGTGGCGGCACCCAGATGCGGGGTGCAGACCACGTTGGCCATGCCAAACAGCGGGTTTTGGGTGGCCGGTTCCACCTCGAACACGTCAAGCGCTGCACCGGCCACATGGCCAGACGCCAGCGCATCGACCAAGGCCGCCTCGTCAATCAACCCACCCCGCGCGCAGTTGATGATCCGCACGCCTTTCTTGGTTTTGCCCAAAGCTTCCCGCGACAGGATGTTTTTGGTCTTGTCGGTCAGGGGCACATGCAGAGTGATGAAATCGGCGCGGGCGAGAAGATCGTCCAGTTCGACCTTGGTGACGCCTAAGCTTTTGGCGCGCTCATCCGACAGGAAGGGGTCATAGGCCAGAACCTTCATCTTCAGCCCCACCGCGCGGTCGCACACAATGCCGCCGATATTGCCAGCGCCAATCACGCCTAGGGTTTTGTTGAACAGTTCCACCCCCATAAACCGCGACTTTTCCCATAAGCCTGCTTGGGTGGAGGCGTTGGCCTCGGGGATCTGGCGGGCGACGGCGAACATCATGGCGATGGCGTGTTCAGCGGTGGTGATGGAATTTCCAAAGGGCGTGTTCATCACGATCACCCCTTTTTTCGAGGCGGCGGGGATATCGACATTGTCCACCCCAATCCCCGCACGGCCCACGACCTTTAGCCTTGTGGCCGAGGCCAGCAGCTTTTCGGTGACTTTGGTGGCCGAGCGGATGGCAAGGCCGTCATATTGGCCGATCACCTCGGCCAGCTTGTCCTTATCCTTGCCCAAGGTTGGCAGGTAATCGACTTCGACCCCACGGTCGCGCAAGATTTGTACGGCGGTTTCAGAGAGTTCATCAGAGACGAGAACGCGGGGGGCCATTTTGGGCTCCTATGATGGGGGGGGGGCGAAAAGGCGCATCGAGGCGGCGCAGCCGAGGGAATTATTGTGCTGCAATTTCGGCATGAAAGGCGTAGGCGATCCACGGCAGCAGGGCTTGCACATCGGATGTTTCCACCGTCGATCCGCACCAGATGCGCAGGCCGGGGGGGGCGTCGCGGTAAGCGCCCATGTCAAAGCCAGCGCCTGCCTTTTCGATACGCTTGGCCACGGCCTTGGCAAAGGCAGCGCCATCTTTGATGCGCGGATCGGTGAATTTCAAACACACCGAGGTGGTGGAGGCTGTCGCAGGCACTTCGGCCAGATTGGCGATCCACGGGTTGGCGGCGCAAAAATCCCAGATAGTGTGGGCATTGGCACTGGCGCGCGCGATCAAGCCGGACAGCCCGCCCACCGACTGCGCCCATTTCAGCGCGACAAGGTAATCTTCCACCGCGAGCATCGAGGGCGTGTTGATTGTCTCGCCACTAAAAATCCCCTCGATCAGCTTACCCTTGGCGGTCAGGCGGAAGATCTTGGGCAGGGGCCAAGAGGGTGTATAGCTTTCCAGCCGTTCGACAGCACGCGGCGACAAGATCAGCATGCCATGCGCGCCTTCGCCCCCAAGCACTTTTTGCCACGAAAAGGTGGTCACATCTAACTTGTCCCACGGCAAGTCCATCGCAAAGGCGGCAGAGGTTGCATCGCAAATCGTCAGCCCCGCACGGGTGGCGGGGATGGCGTCGCCATTGGGCAAGCGGCAGCCCGAGGTCGTGCCATTCCATGTGAACACCACATCGCTGTCAAAATCGACAGTGGCGAAATCAACGATCTGCCCATAGGGCGCGATCTTAACTTTGGCGTCCAGCTTAAGCTGCTTGACCACATCGCTGACCCAGCCTTCGCCAAAGCTTTCCCAGGCCAACATTTCCACCGGACGGGCCCCCAACAGTGACCACATCGCCATTTCCACAGCGCCCGTGTCTGAGGCGGGCACGATGCCGATGCGGTAATCGGCGGGCACGCCCAAAATCTGACGGGTCAAATCAATCGCCTCGGCCAATTTGGCTTTGCCAATCGCCGCGCGGTGCGAGCGGCCAAGGGGCGCGTCAGACAACATCGACAGGGAAAAGCCGGGGATCTTGGCGCAAGGGCCAGACGAAAAGCGCGGGTTTGCCGGCCGCGCGGCCGGGGTCTGCAGATCAGGCATGGTATCCTTCCAGATAAGTGCCCCCCGTTGGGGAGGGGTGTCCCACGGACCGAATTACGGGCCTGGCGTGGCTGGTGCAAGCGGCAAGATCGGCGTAAAGCGCCCCATCTGCATGAAAATGCGACCCCGCCCTTCACTATCGGAAACTTGCCTATGTATGTCGTCACCTTACTGACCCATCCCGACCATCCTGTGCTAGAGCGTGTCACGGTGGAATCCTTGCGCAACGCTTGGGGGGGCGGCGATGCGATCTGGCTTGATCCGGGGGTTGCGGCGGAGTTTGCGATAAAAGCCCCGCCCGCCAACCAGTGGCAGGTGTGGGAAGGACTGCAGGCTCTGCGTGTCGATCTGATCGTGCAGCCCGCCGAGGGGCGCAAAAAGCGCGTGCTGTTGGCCGATATGGATTCGACCATGATCGCGCAGGAATGTATCGACGAGTTGGCGGACGAGGCGGGGGTGGGCGCACGGGTGGCCAGCATCACGGCGCGTGCGATGAACGGCGAGTTGGATTTTGAAGCGGCGCTGACCGAGCGGGTGGGCCTGCTTGCCGGCCTGCCCGTGCAGGTGATCGACCATGTCATCCGCGACCGCATCACGCTAACGTCGGGGGGCAAGGCGCTGCTTGGCACAATGAAGGCGCAGGGGGCCTATTGCGCTTTGGTGTCGGGGGGATTCACCGCCTTTACCGCGCAGATTGCAGCTGTGCTGGGGTTTGACGAACACCGCGCCAACACGCTTTTGATGACGGATGGCAAACTGACCGGACAGGTGGCCCTGCCCATCTTGGGCAAACAGGCCAAGGTCGATGCCTTGCAAGACATCACCGCCCGTCTGGGGCTGCCACCTGCGCAGGTCTTGGCCGTGGGCGACGGGGCGAATGATCTGGGGATGCTGGGGCTGGCCGGTACAGGCGTGGCCTTGCATGCCAAGCCCGCGGTGGCGGCCCAGTGTCAGGTGCGGGTGAACCACGGCGATTTGACGGCGCTTTTGTATCTTCAAGGCTATGACCGCGAAGAGTTCGCGTCGTGATCCGCCCGGCTTTGCCTGATGATGTGCCCGTGATGGCCGGACTTTTGAATGAGATCATCGCCCTTGGCGGGACCACCGCCTATCAAGAGCCCTTTTCTACAGAAGACTTCCGTACCCACTACCTTGACGGACCTGATGCCTTTTGCTGCCATGTCGCACTAGCCGAGGGGCGGGTTTTGGGGTTTCAGGCTTTGGGCATGTATCCCGCCTTGCCTGCGGGGTGGCTGGACATTGGCACCTTCGTTGGCATCGCAGCGCGGGGGGCCGGAGTGGGGGCGGCGCTGTTTGCCGCGACCAAATCTGTGGCGATGGCAAAATGCCAAGTGATCAACGCCACAATCCGGGCCGATAACGCGGCAGGCTTGGGGTATTACAGCGCGATGGGTTTTCAAGATTACGCGCTGGACACTGCATTTAGCCTAAAGGATGGGCGCAAGGTTGGGCGCGTGTCCAAAAGGTACGACCTTGTTTGAAATTGCCCCCCATCTTGCACTTATCCTGATTGGCGTCGCTTTTGTGGCGGGCTTTGTGGATGCTATTGCGGGCGGTGGCGGGCTTTTATGTGTGCCGGCCTTGCTGTTGTGCGGGGCGTCGCCGTTACAGGCTTTGGCCACCAATAAACTGCAGGGCACGGTCGGGTCGGCCACGGCTTTGGCCACTTACGCGCAGGCGGGGCAGATCCGGCCGCGTGCGCATTTGCCCATGGCCTTGGTCAGCCTTGCCTTTGGGGCGGGGGGGGCTTTGGTGGCGGGGGCGATGCCTGCGGGTCTGTTGCGGCTGATCATGCCGCCGGTGCTGATCGCCATCGCCCTGTTTTTCGCCTTCAAGCCCGGGCTTGATGACCAAAGGCGCAAGGCGCGGCTGTCGTCGACAGCGTTTGGTGTTTTGATCGTGCCGCTGATTGCGGCTTATGACGGGTTCTTTGGCCCCGGTACCGGGTCTTTCTTTATGATGGCCTTGGTGCTGCTGACGGGCCTTGGCATTTTGCAAGCGACAGCACAGACCAAGATGTTGAACTTTGCCTCTAACTTTGGCGGGATGCTGGTGTTTTCGCTGTCGGGGGCGATGTGGTGGTGGGTGGGTGGTGCCATGGCGTTGGCGCAAGTGGCGGGGGCCACTTTGGGCGCGCGCTTGGCCGTCAAGGTGGGGGCGCGGTTGATCAAGCCTTTGCTGGTTCTCACCTCCTCTGGCATGGCTTTGCGTTTGCTTTGGCAGGCATTGGGCTAACGGGTCGCCTTAAGGGGCTTTTCGCACCCTTAAGGCTTTGCTACACGGCGCTATGCGTAAGGCTTTAACCGAACTCTTGGACGAACGCGTCGCTGAGGGCGCGCTGCAAGCTGATAGGCAGCAGCGGCAGGTGGCCGCATTGCTGGAACCTGTGCGCGTTTGGCTGGAAAATGAGGCCGATCGCCGCCCAGGTTTGTTAAAGGGATTGCTGGCCAAAGCCCCTGTCACACCCCAGGGGATGTATATTTGGGGCGGGGTTGGGCGCGGCAAGTCCATGTTGATGGACCTGTTTGTCCAAGCCACCGACACAAAGCGCAAGCGCCGCGTGCATTTTCACGCCTTCATGCAAGAGGCGCACCACGCCATGCACGCCGCGCGCCAAAAGGGCATCGCCGATGCGCTGGCCCCCTTTGCCACCCAGATCATCGCCGAGGTGCGGCTTTTGGCCTTTGATGAAATGCAGATCAATGACATCACCGATGCCATGATCGTGGGCCGTTTGTTTGAGATGCTTTTGGTGGGGGGTGTGGTGATTGTGACCACATCAAACCGCCCGCCGGAGGATTTGTATAAGAACGGTCTGAATCGCGCACTGTTCTTGCCCTTCATCGCCCTGATCCGCGACAGGTTCGTGGTGCACCAGTTGCAAAGCCCGACAGATTATCGCCAACATCGCCTTGAGGGCGCGCAGGTTTACTTTCACCCCGCAGGCAAAGCGGGGCCTGCGATGGATGCGCTGTGGCAAAGCTTGGTGGCAGGGGCGGCGGTAGGGCCATTGCAACTGGCGGTCAACGGGCGGCAGATTGAATTGCCGCTTTATGCCAATGGCGTGGCCCGCATGACGTTTTGGGATCTTTGCGCGCGGCCCATGGGCCCTGCGGATTATCTGGCCATTGCACAAGCGGTGCGGGTCTTGATTTTGGAAGGGATCCCGCAGCTTTCTTCTTCCAACTACAACGAAGCCAAGCGTTTTGTGACCCTGATTGATACGCTTTATGAGGCGCGTGTACGCCTGATCTGCTCTGCCGCTGATACGCCCGAGCGGCTTTATATCGAAGGCGAGGGGTCTTTCGAATTCGCCCGCACCGCCAGCCGTTTGCGTGAAATGCAAGCGGCAGACTGGGGGCAAAACACCTTTGCCAACTCTTAACACTTGCTTTTTGACTCACGATTGCCCGATGACGTCGCGATCAGCTATGAAAGAACCGATATGTTAAACCCCGCCGCTTTCTCTACCATCACGGCCGCCTTTTTGGGCTCTTTTGTCGAGGTTGTGGAAGCCTTTACCATTGTTTTGGCTGTGGGCATCACGCGCAGTTGGCGTGCGGCTTTGCAGGGAACTGCCCTGGCTTTGGCGATCTTAGTGGTGACTGTTTTGGTCTTTGGGCCACTTTTTGCACTGATCCCGTTGCATCTGATGCAATTTGTCGTTGGGGTTTTGCTGCTGCTGTTTGGGATGCGCTGGCTGCGAAAGGCCATTTTGCGGGCGTCAGGGTTTGTTCCGCTGCATGATGAAGCGCAGGCCTTTGCCCAAGAAACGGATGTCTTAAAGCGGCAAAAGATGGACAAGCGCGCTGACTTTCTTGCCATGATGGCCGCCTTCAAAGCGGTTTTGCTGGAAGGGGTCGAGGTGGTCTTTATCGTCATCGCGGTGGGCACTGCGCATGGCATGACCTTTTACGCCAGCATGGGCGCGGTGGCTGCCGTTGTGCTGGTTCTGGCCGTTGGCGCGCTGGTGCATAGGCCCTTGACCCAGATCCCCGAAAACGCGCTGAAGATGGCGGTTGGCATTATGCTAACGGCTTTTGGCCTGTTCTGGGTTGGTGAGGGTCTGGGCGCAGACTGGCCCGGTGAAGATCTGATTTTGTTGGTTTTTCTGGCCCTTCTGGGTGGGTTTTCGGCATTTGCGATCAAGGCCAAACGTGAAACGGGGGGGCAGGGGCGATGAAAAACCTTTTGGGGCAGATATGGCATCAGGTTGTGAAGCTTTTTGTCGATGACGGCGCCTTGGCGTTTCAAGTGGTCTTGGGCGTTACGCTGGTTGCAGCCGCAGTTAAACTGCTGGGCGTTCCAGCCCTTTGGGCTGCTGGCCTGTTGGTGCCTGCCTGCTTGATCATCCTTTGGACAAGCGTGATGCGAGCTAAGAAAAAAGGTTAGGTTGCAAGGGGTCTACCCGTGAAGCGGCCGAATTGGGCGGCAAAGCAGGCCACTTCAGCCAAGCCTTCGGGGGTTGGGCGTTGGGCTGGGCTGCGGTCAAAGGTGGGCAGGCCCGCGCGGGCGGTGAAGATGCGTTTGCCGTAGCAGATCAGATGTTCGATCGACTGCATCATAAACGTGATGGCGGGCATAGTGTCTTGATGCAGGGCCAAGGCTGCGGCGCGGTTGCCTGCGTCGTAAAGGTTCATCACCTCAACGGCATAATCCACCAGATCGGGGGCGAGCAAGAACCCCTCGCAGCCTGCATCAAGACAGGCGATCATCTCTAACCCGCCACGCCCGTTGAAAACCTTTAGGCTTGGTCCCGCCATGGCAATCAGCTTGGCCGCGCCTTCGGCCGAGGATTCGGATTTGATCAGGGTAAAGTTCGCATGATCGGCGCGCAGGCGGGTGATGTCGTCATCTGACAGGCCCCGCCCCAGATATTGCGGCGCATTCTGGATAGCCACGGGTAAGGCGGTGGCGAGCATGACGCGAGAAAAGAAGGTCAAGTATTCCTCGGCCTCATAGCTGCCCACAGCGGGGGGCTGCAAGATCAGCCAGTTTGCCCCCACGCTTTCGGCATGGCGCACCATGGCGATTTGCTCGGCAACCGATGCTCCGGTGATCGTAAAGCCCAAGGGAACGCGGCCCGCCACATCTTGGGCGACCCAGTCCATCACCATCTGGCGTTCTGTGAAGGATAACTTGGCCACCTCGGTCGCCAGCCCAAGGGCGGCAATGCCTGCGACCTTGGCGTTCAAGCAGATTTGAACTTGGGCGCGCATGGCGGCGCGGTCTAACCGCTCGTCTGCATCAAACAGCGCGTAAAGGATGGCATGAACGCCGCGCATCAATGGCTTTCGCGCGGCACATCC
>CANIKY010000029.1 GCA_947468085.1 Paracoccaceae bacterium
TAGTTGACCAAAACATTGAGCAACCTGATGTGCAAAGTTACAGCGATGAATCACCTCTAAAATGTAGTTATCTGCCAGATCAGACTGGTAGCAGCGGGAACATTTCGTGTGATACCTTGGCGGATTCGATTAGAATAGTGAATGTTAAGATCAATCGCGGTCATTGCGTAGCACCAACAATTGATCCTAAACTTAAAGACAGTTTGCAAAAATATCTTGATAGTGAACAATCGAGAGACCCCAGGGCTTATGAGGTTTCAATGCTTTTGCTGAGTTATGACCCGTTCCAAATTACAGTATCGATCCTCGAGAAGATATATTCTGGCGAGCTTGATTTCATGTCTGAACTGGGTTGGACAGAGCAAATGAACGGCTTCAGAATACCAGTCGCCGCAGTAATGATCGGAGCTGATCCGGTGAAAGATTACAACTTCGGAGATAAAGTGAAGGTCCTTGTCCTGAATTGCAATCTACTTGAGTATACCATCTCTGTTTCTGACGCGTCTGGACCGATAATGGATTGGACATGGAAAAACTGATGGTAAAAGATCAGTCCATTTCGGTTCCGCCAATTCACATCATCTCCACCACCCTTCGCTTCGCGTCTCCGTTGATTTTGATGTAGCGTTGGGTGGTGGTCAATGACGAATGACCCGCAAGTGATTGCACATCCCGCAACGATCCCCCGACACCCGAAATCTTACGCGCTGCGTTGGTGATGAAAGTCCGTCGACCCGAATGTGACGAGCAACCCGTAAACCCCATCACCGCGAACCACTCTGCGAACATGTTCACCACTGCTTGCGCTGATGTCTGCTTTGCGCGTTCCGTAGTGATGATGCGACTCTTGTGATCCACCACCCCGCATTCGCTTCGCCAAAGTCCCATCGCAACCTTCAAATCCTTCGCCATCGGAACCACACGACCCGATTGACCCTTTGATGCGCAATCCTGCAAAGTGACCCAGTCGTCGCAAGTGCCCAGTTGAGGGATACCACATCAGGGCCAGTCATCCGTGCCAAAGGGGGCCATTCAAAACTGAAGATCCGGGCCTCTTCGATCTAAAATCATGGCCCGAGTTTCAAGGCGTCGGCCTTCGGTTCCAGCCATGCCCCTTTCATGGCAAAGCCTTGCCTGATCCATCACGGGCGGGCTGCAATCAGGTGCGCCACTATGGCGTCCGCCAACTCTGGCCCGAAGGCTGCGATCATTGGGGCTGCGTTGGTTTCAAGGTAAATCCACCGACCGCTGCGGGGACAGGTCTTGAAGTCTGAGGCGCAGAAATCCAATCGCATCTCGTCGCTCAAAGCAACGAGCTTTGCCGCCAGCTCTTCTGGCACAGGTACTGCGCTTACCACCGCCGTCTTGTCGGTCCGGTAATCCAGCGCGGCAGAGCGGATTTCAAAGCCAAAGAGCCGGCTGCCAACGCGGTAGATGCGCAGCTCTGGTGCGATCAGACGCTCTTGCGCGATGATCGCAAGGGCACCCGTTTGATCCTTCTGCGACAGGGGGCGGCAATAGTCGCCACCCTCCACGGGTTTGCGGATTGTCGAGGCCTGCGCCGCGAAGGCCGCTATCCCCCGCGGATCATTACCCGCCATTGTAATGGGGATGGCGAGGCCATGCCTACTGGCCACGGCCAGGGCGCTTAGCTTGTTGACCGAGGCAGAGCGTCCAAAGTCAAAGTGATTAAGCCGCCGGATTTCGGTGTGACAGGCCATCCATCCCCGCAGCACCGCCATGACCGAGGCTGACGCTGCGGCATTAGAACCAAAGACATCCCCCCGCATAAACGCTGCCACGACATCTTGAACCTCGTGTGCATCCTGCCAAAGGACCCCTGTCAAGGGATCAAAAATCAATGCGACAGACCCTGTAGACAGAACTAAAGTCTCGACCCCAAGCCTGCACGCGGCAGCGTGAATCGCGCCGATCGAGGGATCGGTTTCGCCACCGGCGATCAAAAGTCGCCCGGCCATCCTTACCCCTTTGAGTGGCGTAGGCGCGCCATGATGTCAGCGACAGAGGCAAATTGATGCGGGCCGTTAGGTTCATCGCGCAGGCTGAAAAGCTCGGACGGATCAAGCGGTTGATCTTCGATCATCGTGCCACTGCCATCTTCTTCCTCGCCGTGGGCCAGAGTGGTGATCTGCGGCCATTGCCCGTCCTCTTCGCCAAGAGCCATCGTGGACGCAACCGTGCCGCTTCCGTCTTCCTCTTCCCCAAAAAACAGCGATGTGATGGAAGGATACTGCTCGACTTCGCCTTGATCGGCGCTGGTCGCTTGCGGATCACGCATCTGGGTCGTGCCGATTTCTGCAGGAGCAGATGTTGCTTTATCTAACACGGGGTCAAGGGCATTGTCAGGCGCTGCCACACAGGCGGCCAAAGACAGGGCGCTCGATACGGCAATTAATCGACGGGGCATAATGGATCGGTCTCCGGATTAAAACGTCTGAGAAATATGCCCATTCTTTTCATGCAACCACAATCCCCGCCTTCGGTCATAGTGAATTTCTTAATCCCGTCGACCATGGTGTAGGCGGAATGCAATACGTCCCTTGTGCACTGACACTGGCCCACTAAGTTGCAAGACCGGGATGTGATTTTTCGGTCTGAAGCTTAAGTATTCAGACTTGCCTCAAGTGCCGCAAGCCGTGCTTCCAGCGCGATGTTCTCTTCGCGGGCCTTTTGTGCCATGGCGCGCACGGCGTCAAATTCGTCGCGGGCGACAAAGTCGCGGTCTGCCATCCAGCGGTCGATAAAGGATTTCATCGCCGTTTCCATCTCGGTCTTGGCGCCCTGCGCCACACCCATGGCGTTGGTCATCAGTTTGCCGACATCGTCGAAGAACTTATTGCCTTGTTGCATTTTGGCATTCCTTTCGTTTTTTCCTATATGGCCTTATGCCGTGCGCCGTTCAAGGGCACAGGTGGTTGACTTCGTGGCCCGCGGGGCCGAAAAACACCCTTTCATGCATAGGTGTACCATGTCCTACATCCCCTTTCCCGCTCTTTCGCCCGAGATCTTCTCGGTCAAGGTCTTTGGCCTAACGCTCGCCCTGCGGTGGTATGCGGTGGCCTATATTGTGGGCCTGATGGCCGGGTGGGGACTGATCCGAAAGGCGCTGCGCGCTACGACCCTTTGGGCAACCCCCCCGATGAGCGAGGATCAATTGGAACGCCTGCTCACCTGGGTGATCGCGGGCGTCATATTGGGCGGACGTTTGGGCTATGTGATCTTTTATCAGGCGGGATTTTACCTTGCCAACCCCTTGCAAGTCTTGCGGGTTTGGGAAGGTGGAATGTCCTTTCACGGCGGCTTTCTGGGGGTTACGCTTGCGGGGCTGATCTTTTGCCGGCGTGAGAAGATCTCGGCCCTGACCACGGGCGATCTGTTTGCCATGGTGGCGCCGATAGGCCTGTTTCTGGGGCGTGTGGCAAACTTCATCAATGCCGAACTCTGGGGCCGCCAGACCGACTTGCCTTGGGGTGTGGCCTTTCCGGGGGATGCCGCACAGTTTTGTCCCGGCATTCTGGGGGTTTGCGCCCGCCACCCCAGCCAGCTTTACGAGGCGGCCTTGGAAGGTCTGCTTCTTGGCACCGTTTTAGTGTGGGCGGCGTGGCGCGGCGGGTGGCTGGCGCGGCCGGGGCGCATCATGGGCCTGTTTGTAGCCGGATATGGCGTGGCGCGCTTTGCCGTTGAATTTGTCCGCCAACCCGATGCGCAGTTTGTAACAGACGGCAACCCCTTGGGCCTTGCTTGGCAAATCCACGGCTGGGGCCTGACCCAAGGCCAAGCCCTGTCAGTGCCGATGATCGCCGTGGGCCTGTGGTTTATGTGGAAAGCCCGCCCTGTATGACCCCACTGGCGCAGGTTCTCGCGGCCCGCATCCGCGCCCATGGCCCGATGAGTTTGGCCGATTACATGGCCGAATGTCTGCTGCATCCAGTGCATGGCTATTACACCACGCAAAACCCCTTTGGCACCGCAGGCGATTTCATCACAGCGCCCGAGATCTCGCAGATGTTTGGCGAATTGTTGGGCCTGTGTCTGGCGCAGGCTTGGGTCGACCAAGGCGCACCTGATCCGTTCACCTTGGCCGAATTGGGCCCTGGTCGCGGCACCCTGATGGCCGATATCTTGCGCGCCACCAAATGCGTGCCCGGCTTTCATGCCGCGATGCGGGTGGTTTTGGTGGAAGCCTCGCCGCGCTTGCGGGCCGTGCAGGCTCAAGCTTTGCAGGCCTTTGCGCCGGTGTGGGTTGGGTCTTTGCAAGACCTGCCGCCCCATCCGCTGTTTGTGATCGCCAACGAGTTCTTTGACGCCCTGCCGATCCGCCAGTTTCAACGCGCAGGCCTTGGCTGGCGCGAGCGTTTGGTGGGTCTTACGGGCGATGTGCTGGCCTTTGGCCTTGGCCCGGTCGTGCCAATTGCGGGGCTTAAGGACCGCTTGGACGACACGGGCGAAGGCCAGATCATCGAACTTTGCCCCGCGGCCCCCGCCGTCATGGCAGAAATGTCAGCACGGATGGCCCAAAAGGGTGCTGCGCTGGTCATTGACTATGGCGGATGGCAGTCGCTGGGCGATACGTTTCAGGCGGTGCAGGGCCACCACGCCGTCGATCCCTTTGCCAACCCCGGCCAAGCTGACCTGACCGCCCATGTTGACTTTGCTGCCTTAGCCCAAGCCGCCCGCCCCCTTGCCCATGCCTATACCACCCAAGGCGCGCTGCTGTCAGCGCTTGGGATTGCACAACGATCCGAGCGTTTGGCGCAAAACCTGTCTGGCGCTGCGCTGGACTCGCATCTGGTGGCCACGCAGCGCTTGACCTCGCACGATGAAATGGGAAGTTTGTTCAAAGTGCTGGCGCTGCATCCGGCACATCACCCTGCCCCACCCGGAAGTGTTTGATGCTCGACATTCTCACCTCTGACAGCTTGGCCTTTCGCCACGGGTTTTTTACCCGCAAGGGCGGGGCGTCAAAGGGGATTTATGCGGGGTTGAATTGCGGGCCGGGGTCCGGCGACCTGCCAAGCGCGGTGCATATAAACCGCGCATGGGTGGCAGAGGCTTTGGACCTGCCCCCCGCAGCCCTCGTTAGCCTGCATCAGGTCCATTCCGCCGATGTGGTGCATGTCACAGCCACCCCGACAGCCCCCATCAAAGCCGATGGCATGGTAACAGCCACCCCCGGCCTTGGCTTGGCAATTCTAACAGCCGATTGCCAGCCCGTCCTATTCGCCGACCCCGTGGCGCAGGTGATTGGGGCCACCCATGCAGGCTGGCGTGGGGCGAAAGACGGCGTGCTAGAGGCGACCATTGACGCCATGCTTACCCTTGGTGCCAAACGCGCCGATATCACTGCCACCATAGGCCCCACCATCAGCCAAAAGGCCTATGAGGTCGGGCCGGAGTTCTTTGAAGCTTTCAGCGATGACGACCCGACCACCCGCCGCTTTTTTGCCCAAGGCCAAGGTGACCGCCTATTGTTCGACCTGCCCGCCTATGGCCTGCACCGCCTGCGCGCGGCAGGAATTCAAGCCAATTGGACGGGCCATTGCACCTACGCTGACCCTGACCGCTTTTATTCCTACCGCCGCACCACCCATGCACGTGAAGCGGATTATGGCCGTCTCATCGCTGTCATCCGGCTCTAGGGGTGGGTTCTGCCCCTTTCATTTGATCAAATTATCGGGCATAAAGGCCCGCACACTGACAGGACATGCCATGACCAGCCCCAGCCTTATCGCCGGCATCGATGCGGGCAAACTGCAAGCCTTAGCGCAGCGCGAGGCGCGGCGATTTGCCGCGACACGGCCAAAATCGGCCCGCGCGATGGCAAATGCCGATCAGGTCTATCTTGACGGCGTGCCGATGCATTGGATGAAAGACTGGCCCATGCCGCATCTGCCCTTGGTGGCGCAAGCGGAAGGTGCGCTGATCACCGACATTGACGGCTATCAGATCAACGACTTTTGTCTGGGCGATACGGGGTCGATGTTTGGCCATTCGCCCAAACCTGTGGCCAAGGCGATCCGCGCCCAAGCCCGCAAGGGCCTGACCTATATGCTGCCGACCGAAGCCGCGTTAGAGGCTGGACAACTTTTGTCTGATGTCTTTGGCCCCTACCGCTGGCAGATCGCCACCACCGCCACCGATGCCAACCGCTTTGCCCTGCGTGTGGCACGCGCGGTGACGGGGCGGCCCAAGGTGCTGGTCTTTAACGGCTGCTACCACGGCACGGTGGATGACATTTTCGTCACACTCAAAGACGGCAAAACCGTCAACCGCGCGGGCCTTTTGGGCCAAGTCACCGACCTGTCCACCTTGGCCGTCTGTGCCGAGTTCAACGACCTTGCAGCCGTTGAAGCCGCCCTAGCCCAAGGCGATCTGGCCGCGATCTTGACCGAGCCTGTTCTGACCAATTCCTGCATGGTCTTGCCCGCACCGGACTTTCTGGAAGGCCTGCGCCGCTTGGCCACGCAATATGGCAGCCTGCTGATCTTGGACGAAACCCACACAATTTCCACCGGTTACGGCGGATACTGCGGCGTGCATGGCCTGCAACCCGACATCTTTGTCGTGGGCAAATGCGTGGCCGGCGGCCTGCCCACCGCCGCATGGGGGCTGAATGCCACCACCGCCATCCGCTACCAAGCCGCCAATGCCAACCGCCCCGCCGGTCATTCCGGCATGGGGACCACGCTATCCGCCAATCCGCTGCAATTTGCCTGCCTGTGCGCCACCCTGTCGCAGGTGATGACACGCCAAGCCTACGCGCATATGGACCACTTGGCCCAGCGCCTGCTGGATGGCCTAACCCAAGCCATCACCACCCACGCCCTACCATGGCACGCCCTGCGCGTTGGCGCGCGGGTAGAGTTTATCTGTGCCCCCGGCCCGCTGCACAACGGGGCCGAGGCAGCACTTGCCCACCAACCGCAGATCGAAGCCGCCCTGCATATGGCGCTGTTGAACCGTGG
This sequence comes from Paracoccaceae bacterium, assembly GCA_947468085.1. Classification (GTDB taxonomy): domain Bacteria; phylum Pseudomonadota; class Alphaproteobacteria; order Rhodobacterales; family Rhodobacteraceae; genus Stagnihabitans. The sequence continues at coordinate 6,987 of CANIKY010000029.1, forward strand.
TTGCCTGATTGCCCCCTTCCACAACATGATGCTCATCAGCCCCGCCACAAAGCGCCGTCAGGTCGACACCCTGATCGCCACCTTTGCCGAGATATTGAGCGAATTGACCGCCTGAAAGATGCCCATGACCAGCCCCTCCGGCTCTTCGATTGACGAAGCCCACGCCTTCTTAAACGCCCACCCCGAGGTGGAGGCCTTTGATATCGTTCTGCACGATTCCAATGGCATAGGCCGTGGCAAAATCATCCGCCGCCATGAATTGCTGCCGTTTTATACGTCAGGGCGGCTGCTGCCAATCTCGATCTTGGGTTTGGATGTCTGCGGCGAAGATGTGCACGAAACCGGCCTGATCTGGGATCAAGGCGACGGCGACAGGCGGGCTTGGCCGATTGCGGGCACCTTGAAGCCTTTGCACAACACCACACCGCCGCGGGGTGAGGTGTTGATGTCGATGTATAACCTTGACGGCACCCCCATGACCTCTGATCCCCGCCATGCCTTGCAAGCGCAGGTAGATGCGCTGGCCGCTGAAGGGCTTTACCCCGCAGGGGCGTTCGAGCTGGAGTTTTTCTTGCTGGAAAACCAGCGCGGCCCCGATGGCAAAATGGTGCCAGCGCGCGATGTGCTGGATGGGCGGGTGTCGAACAAGACCGATGTCTATTCGGTCGATAAGCTGCATGGCATGTTGCCGCTGTTTACCGATGTTTACAAAGCCGCCGCCCTGATCGGGATCAAGGCCGAAACCCTGATCTCGGAATTCGCCCCCGGTCAGTATGAAATGACGCTGCACTACCGCGACAATGTGGTGCAAGCGGCGGATGACCTGATGCGCCTAAAACGCATCGTGCGCATGAACGCCCGCGCCCACGGTGTGACCGCCTGTTTCATGGCCAAACCGAACGAGAATTATGCCGGATCAGGCATGCACCTGCATGTCTCGATGCAAGACGCCACGGGCCGCAACGTCTTTGTCGAGGCGGTCGAGGGGCAGTGGTCCGACACAATCAAACACGCCATCGGCGGCCTGCGCGCCACGATGGGGGAATCAATGCTGGTCTTTGCGCCCCACGCCAATTCGTGGCGGCGCTTTGCGTCCAATTCCTATGCGCCCGTCTCGCCCACTTGGGGGGTCAACAACCGCTCGGTCGCGCTGCGCATTCCGGCAGGCGATATCAAAGCACGGCGGGTCGAGCATCGTCCGGCGGGTGTGGATGCCAACCCCTATCTGGTCGCCACCACCGTTCTGGCGGGCATGCGTTACGGCTTCAAACACCAGATCGACCCCGGCCCCGAAACCACGGGCGACGGCTACGCCAATGGGGCTGATGCCCCCGCCATCCCGCGCGATTGGCTTTCCGCCATCGAAGCGGCCAAGGCGTCAGACTTCCTAAAAGACGCCATGGGCGCCGACATGCACCGCACCTTTACCGCCATCGCTGCGGCGGAATATGATCGTGTGATGCGCACCGTGTCAGAGGTGGATTTCGACCTGTATCTGTACACAGTCTAAAGGGTCTGGGATTGGCCCTGCAACGCCGCCGCAATCAGGCTTGGCACCCGCGCATCCAGCCCCAAGGGGGGCAACAACAGCCCGCCAAAGCCTGCTTCGGCCAAGGCATCGGGCAGATCGTCGGTGACATGGCCCCCTTCGGCGGCAAAGAAGGGCAGGCAAACGGACCCTGCCCCAAAACCTGTGGCTGTGGCAATGCGCGGCTCTTGGTCGATGAAAAACGCCTCAGCCCGCGCAAAACCTGCCGCTTTGAGGCGTTTTGCCACGGCTTGGGCAACTTCAGACGGGGCAGCGCTGCGAAATGATCCGTGTGCCGCCAAAAGAACATCGGTCTGCGCGGGCGTACGGCCCTGCGCGACTGCCGCCTCTTGCGCCAAAGTCACCACCAAGGCTTGCACCCTTTCGTCCAAACCAAAGGGCGGCAGATAGGCCCAATCCATGGCCCCCGCCGCCGCCATCCGGCGCGGCAGTTCGGTCATGGGAAACCAGCCGCCCGCCATGAACATCGGATAAACCATCCCCTGCGGATGCCCTGCCACAGCGGCGGCCAGCGCGTCGGGCTTGGCCAAGGTGGCGCTGTTGACCCGCCAATCGGGCAAAAGTTCTGCCACTTTGGCTGCCAACAGCGCCAAGGCCAGTTCCGAAGGCTCGGGGTCGCTGGGCTGGCCGTGGCTGACAATGAGGGCTTTTTTGATCATGATCGGTGACCTAGGTCTGTCTTAGCCCCCGTCAAGCAGGCGCAACCTTTGAGGCGATATACTGGGCGAATTCAAAGTTCGGCCGCTCCAGATGGCTAAGCGGGCCGGGGTCTGACATCCCCGCCACCAACCCACGATAGACCTTTTCCACACAGCCTTTGTCTTCGACATTCACCTCATCAAGCAGCGCTTTTACGGATGCCAGATTGGCCAGCGCGGATGGGTCGGCCATCCAATCCGCGCTCATCCCGCCGCCAAAAAGCACATCGACCTGATCGGGGCCTTGCGGCGTTAAGGCCAGATACCAAAAATACCCCGGCGTCAGCGTGATCATCAGCGCGGGATAGATCGCCAAAAGCCATGTGATGCGCCGATCATCGCCTTGCAGCGTGGTGTTGGACGGGTGGGCCAAGGCCAGAGGGACCGAGTCGTTCTTGACGATGTAATGATAGTTAAAGGCCAAAGTCCCCTCGGGGCAGGTCATCTTCATCAGATCAACCGAACCGCCGATGGTGCCTGCATGGCAGACGGGCAGATGGTAGCTTTCCATGAAATTCTCGGCCAAGACCTTCCAATTGGTGTTCCAACGAAAGGTCTCTTGAAAGGTTTCGACATAGGCGCCCATATCCAGATGGCCCACCAGTTTTTCCACATCGCCCAAGGCCTGATGCGGCGGTGGGGCATCGGGGTTCAGCGTGACCATGATCCAGCCAAGCCAGTTTTCCACCCGCACCGCAGGCAAGGCGATCTTGTCTTTGCAAAAATCCGCATTCGCGGCCATGGCGGGCGCACCGCGCAAGCTGCCGTCAAGATTATAAGTCCACGCGTGATAGGGGCAGACAATGGCCCGCACATGGCCCCGCCCTTCCAGCAGCGTCGACATCCGGTGGCGACACACGTTTGACATGGCGCGCAGCTGCCCGTCCTTGTCGCGCAGCACGATCACAGGTTCGCCCGCAATTGTCATCGTCAGGTAATCGCCCGGTTCTTTCAACGTCTCGGCCCGTCCGGCACAAAGCCAATCCTTGGCGAAAATCTCGGCCCGCTCCTGCGCTGCGAAGGCTGCCGAGGTGTAGACCGACTTTGGCATAGCGTGCGCACGTTCAAATGGCACAGCGACATTGGCGCGCAATTCTTGGGCGGGGTCGGGGCGGATCATGGATCAAGCCTTGTAAAAAACTCTGCTCAACGTGGCATGATCGCGCAACCCGTCTGTGTCAAGAAACGACTGGTTTTTCCCAGCGCAGGACGGTTTGTACCTTAGGCCCCCACCCAACGCCGCACGGGTGGAAAGGCGTTCATATCGGCAAAGCGGCAAAAGGCGGGAGGGTCAAGATCTAGCACCGGAACACGGGCGGCAAAGTCGGCCCCCAACTGCGCCAAGGCCTGTTCGTAATGGCCCAAAGCTTTGGCCGGCGGCCAGCGCTTTTGATAGGCCATGGTAGTATGAAAGCCATAAGTATCATGCGCTGGCGTGCGAAAGCCCAAAGCCTGCGCCAAAGCATCGCGCCACGCGCGGACGTTCACCTCGTCCTTCTCGGTCGCACCTGTCAGGTGCAGGCCCAGCGGTGTCACTTCGACCAAGCGCATCTGGAAGGGCGGCGGCGAAGTGACGGCTGCAAGCTTGGCAGACATAGCGTCTGTCATCTCGTCAATTGACACGTCCAGCGCCAGATCATCCGGCCAGTACCCGCGCGCGCGGCGGGTTTCGATCACACCTTCAAAGACGGTCATGTGATAGCTTTCCACCGCCGTAAAGGCGAAATGGTCGGCAAAGGGCAAGGCCATCAGGGCATGGCGCAGGTCGATCAGGGCAGCCTCGGTGGCAGAACCGGCGGTGACTTGGGCCACGACGGTGTTGCCATGTTCGGGCAAGAACTGCCCTTCCGTATCAAAGCGACTGCCCAGGCGCGGGTTCTCGCCACCTGCCAAAAATGCCTCCTGCCAGCGCGCCATGATACACCCTCCATTTTGCTGCACTAAGCGCAAAAAGGGTAACAGGGGCGTGACGGATCAGGTCGGATAAGGCCACGGCGCTTGGGAAAAGGTGCCACCATCGACATAAAGCGTTTGCGCGGTGACAAAGGCCGCGGCATCCGAGATCAAGAACAACATGGGCCCGACCAGATCCTGCGGCGTGCCAATGCGGCGCAGGGGGGTGATGGGGGCCCAAGTGCCCGCATAATCGCCCGCCTCAGATGCGGTGCGTTCGGTGGCAATGGCGCCGGGCGCGATGCAATTGACGCGGATGCCGAAGGGGCCAAGCTCGCAGGCGGCCACCTTGGTAAACTGCTCGATCCCACCCTTAGACGCGGTGTAATCCACCAAGCGCGGAAAGGCGCGGGTGTTGCAGCCCGATCCCAGCGTCAGGATCGACCCGCCCTGCCCCGCCGCCTGCATGGCGCGGGCTGCGGTGCGGGTGTTCAAGAATGTGCCGCGCAGATTGGTGGCCATGACACGGTCCCAATCAGCCACCTCAAGGTCGGTCAGGCGCGACCATGTTTGGATGCCCGCATTGTTGACCATAACCTGCGGCACCGTCCCCGCCCAATCGGCAGCGCGGGCGTGAAAAGCCAAAACCTGCGCCTCGTCGCCTGCGTCGCTCTCCATGGCAAATGCCCTTGCGCCAAGCACCCCGACCGCCGCCACCAACGCTGCGGCTTCTTCGGCGGTGCCCAGATGGGTCAGCGCCACATCGTAGCCCGCCCCCGCCAGCCCCAGCACCAAATGCCGCCCGATGGCGCTGGTGCCCGCTGTGATCAATGCCAGTTTTGCCATGCCCCATCCCCCTGCTTGGCGATGTTGTGAAAGATTAGCCGCCCGCTGGCAAGCCAACAGGGCAGGATTTGGATATTTGGGCAAGTATGAAAGGGCTTGCGGTGCGCCCCTTGGCCCGCAAGAGTGGATGGAAAGGGAGACTGCCATGACCGATCTTCGCCCGCTGTATCCGCCGAACGAGCCCTATAAAACCGGACGGCTGAGCGTGTCAGACCTGCACGAGATCTATTACGAGGAATGCGGCAACCCTGCGGGCAAGCCCGTGGTCGTGTTGCACGGCGGGCCGGGGGGCGGGATCTCGGAGTTTTTGCGCCAAGGCCATGATCCGGCCCGCTACCGCATCATCTTGTTTGACCAGCGCGGCTGTGGCCAATCAACCCCCTTTGCCAGCCTAGAGCAGAATACGATCTGGGATTTGGTGGCCGATACCGAGGCCTTACGTCAGCATCTGGACATTGACCGCTGGCAGGTTGCGGGCGGATCTTGGGGGTCAACACTGGCCTTGGCCTATGCGGTAACCCACCCCGAACGGGTCAGCGAGCTGGTCTTGCGCGGCATTTTCATGATCCGGCAGCAAGAAATTGACTGGTTCTATGAACAGGGTGGGGCGAGCTTTCTGTTCCCCGAAGCCTTCGCCGCCTATCAGGCCCCTATCCCCGAAGCCGAACGCGGCACGATGGTTTCGGCCTATCACCGCATTCTGACAGGCCCCGCAGGCCCCGCCCAAGAGGCCGCAGCGCGCGCCTGGACCCTGTGGGAGGCGCGGACCATTTCGCTATTACCCAACCCCGCCCGTGAAGAGGAGTGGGCCGATGGCCAATATGCCTTGGCCTTCGCCCGCATCGAGAACCACTATTTCCACCACAGGGGCTTTTTCGCCGAAGACGGCTGGATTTTGACCCAAGCCCATAAGCTCAATGCCATTCCCGGCACGATCATCCACGGCCGCTATGACGTTTGCACGCCCGTGCGCAATGCGGTGGATCTGGCGGCGCATTGGCCGCAGGCAAAACTCGTCATCGTGCCCGATGCGGGCCATACCGGCACCGAACCGGGCATCGCCGATGCCATGGTGCGCGCGACTGATGCCTATGCTGATCGGTAAAGAAAACGATCTGCCAAAATTCCCCGCTTTTGCCAGCACTTTCGGCGCAAGCCTCGGCCAATGGTTGACAAGGGCGCGTGAAAGTTGCCCAGTCGACGAAGGATTGCATCGGGACTCAGCAACTGGCCCGACATCTGTGCGTCATAACAACAATTCCAGGGAGTTATCCATGTCCTTCCTTCCCCTAGCCCGCAAAGCCGGCGCTGCCACCTTGGCGGCCTTGCTTTTGGGCGCCGCCCCCGCCGCGTTGATGGCCGCTACACCTGCCGATACGCTGGTGATCGCTGCCGCCATTGACGACATCGTTTCGCTGGATCCAGCAGAGGCTTACGAATTCTCGGGCCTTGATATCGTCAATAACACCTATGACGGTCTGGTCGAGATCAACCCCGCCACCTTGGCGCTGGAACCCGGTCTGGCCGAAAGCTGGTCGGTCGCCGATGACGGCGTGACCTATACGTTCAAGATGAAAGCGGGCGTCACCTTTGCCTCGGGCAACCCTGTGACGGCAGAGGCTGCGGCCTATTCGCTGCAGCGCGCCGTCAAGGTCAACAAGACCCCGGCGTTCATTCTGAACCAGTTCGGCTGGACGGCAGAAAACGTTGACACCATGATCACCGGTGCCGGCGACACGCTGACGTTGAAGGTCGACAAGCCCTTCGCACCGACCTTCCTGTATAACTGCCTGACGGCGGGTGTGGCCTCGATCGTCGATGCCGAAACCGTCAAAACCCACGATGTGGGCGGCGATATGGCCAATGAGTGGCTTAAGAACAACTCGGCCGGCACCGGCGCTTATGTGCTGAAATCGTACAAACCCAACGAAGGCGTGATTCTTGAGGCGCGTCCGGGCTATTGGCGCGGCGATGCGATCTTGAAGAACGTCTTCATCCAGCACATCCCCGAACCCGCGACCGAGCGGTTGCAGATCGAAAAGGGTGACGTCGATATCGCCCGCGCCCTGACCCCCACGGACGTGGCCGGTCTGGAAGGCAATGCCGATGTCAGCGTGGTCACCGACGTGGGCGGCCAAGTCTATTACCTGTCGTTCAACCAAAAGAACGAGATGTACAAAAACACCAAGTTCCTTGACGCGATGCGTTGGGCGATTGATTACCAAGGCATGGCCGACACGATCATGAAGGGCGCAGTTATTCCGCACCAGTCCTTCTTGCCGCAGGGCTACTTGGGCGCGCTGGATGATCTACCCTATAGCTTGGACATCGAAAAGGCCAAAGCTTTGCTGGCGGAATCGGGCGTCAAGGATCCGGTTGTCACCCTGACCGTGCGCAACGCCGCCGACCGGATGGATATTTCGCAATCCATTCAGAACACCTTTGGCCAAGCTGGCATCAAGGTAGAGCTGAAAGTGGGCGAGGGGGCCGAGGTTCTCAAAGACTACCGCGCCCGTCTGCATGACGCGACCTTGCAAACGTGGGGTCCGGATTATCCTGATCCGAACACCAACTCGTCCACCTTCGCCGAAAACCCCGACAACTCGGATGCCGCCAATGCTACGGGCTATCTGGCTTGGCGCAACGCCTACGATCCGGGCGCTATGACAGCCGCCTCGCAAGCTGCTGTGATGGAGCGTGATCCTGAAAAGCGTAAGGTCATGTATGCCGACATCCAAAAGACCCACCGCGAAACCTCGCCCTTTATCTTGATGTTCCAACAGGCGCGTCAAACCGGTCTGCGGTCGAACGTTCAGGGCTTTTATGCTGGCGGCGCTGTCGATGCGGCATCGTTCTGGCTTGTGTCGAAGTAAGGACAAGCGCGCGCCGGGTGACCGGCGCGCGCATCTCTCATGGCACCCATAGACACCGCCCAATCCTCTAACGCCGCCGGCGAACCTTCGGCGGCGCTGCGCTTTGCCCGCCAAAGTGCCAATACGCTTTTCTCTTTGTTTATCACTTTCATCGGCCTTTTGGCCGTGACCTTTTTCATCTCGCGCGTGATCCCGATTGATCCGGTGACCGCGATCTTGGGCGAAAGGGCCACGGGCGAGCAAATCGCAGCCCTGACGCAAAAGCTGGGGCTGAACGACCCACTTTGGCAGCAGTTTGGCATTTATGTCTGGGATGTGTTTCACGGCGATCTGGGCCTATCGGTGCGCACCCGCGACCCAATCTTGTCCGAGATTGGCCGCTATTTCCCCGCCACGCTGGAACTGTCGACCCTTGGCATTCTGATCGGCGTCATCGTGGGCATTCCGGCGGGCGTCTTGGGGGCCACCAAGCCCGGATCGTGGCGCGATCTGTTTGTGCGCTTGATCGGCTTGATGGGCTATTCCATGCCCGTCTTTTGGCTGGGCCTAATGGGGCTGTTGCTGTTTTACGGCGAACTTGGCTGGGTCGGTGGGCCGGGCCGCTTGGATTCCATGTATGAAATGATGATCGACATGACAGTCCCGCCCGTTACCCATATGATCTTGATCGACACGGCGCTGGCGGGCGAGTGGGATATGTTCTGGAACGCGGTGTCGCATATCATCCTGCCCGCCTCGCTTTTGGGTTATCTGTCGATGGCCTATATCAGCCGGATGACCCGGTCGTTCATGATGAACGAATTGGGGCAAGAATATATCACCACCGCCCGTGTGAAGGGCATGCCAGAGCGCCGCGTGATCTGGGTGCATGCCATGCGCAACGTGGCTGTGCCACTGATTACGGTCGTAGCCCTGTCTTACGCCTATTTGCTGGAAGGCGCGGTCTTGACCGAGACGATTTTCGCTTGGCCCGGCCTTGGCCGCTATATCACCGATGCCCTACTGGTCGCCGACATGCCCGCCGTTCTGGGCGGCACGATTGTGGTCGGGGCGGTCTATATCGGCATCAACATGCTGTCGGATTTTCTTTACCGCCTAGCCGACCCGAGGGCCAGATGACCGCTTTGATCCCTTGGCTGTTAGACCCGAACCCCAAATCGCGCCTGCAATCGCGCGCGGGGCAGACGTTTTTGTCGTGGCTGCGGTTTCGCCGCAACCCTTTGGCGATGATCGGGCTTGGGATATCGCTGGCGCTGATCTTGATGTCGATCTTTGCGCCCTTGCTCGCCCCCTATGACCCCATCGTGCAATCCCTGCCCGACCGCCTGCTGCCGCCCCTGACCCCGGGGCACTGGATGGGTACGGACGATTTCGGCCGCGATATCTTTAGCCGCATCCTGTACGGTTCGCGCATCACGCTGTACATCGTGCTTTTGGTGATCCTGACGGCCCCCGTTGTGGGGCTGATCATCGGCACCGTGGCGGGCTATTTCGGCGGCTGGGTCGATGCGATCTTGATGCGCATCACGGATATCTTTCTGGCCTTCCCGAAGTTGATCTTGGCGCTGGCCCTGGTGGCCGTTCTTGGGCCGGGGATGGTGAATGCCGTTCTGGCCATCGCTGTCACCAGTTGGCCGCCCTATGCCCGCGTGGCGCGGGCCGAAACGCTGACTGTGCGCAATTCCGATTACATCGCGGCCACACGGTTGCAAGGCGCCTCAGCCCTGCGGCTGATCTGGGGCCATGTGATGCCGATGTGCCTGCCCTCTGTCATCATCCGCGTTACGCTGGATATGGCCGGCGTCATCCTGACAGCGGCGGGTTTGGGCTTTTTGGGCTTGGGTGTGCAACCGCCCTTGCCGGAATGGGGGCTGATGATCTCGGCAGGCCGCAAGTTTCTGTTCGAACAATGGTGGGTTGCCACCATGCCGGGCCTTGCGATTTTCATCGTCTCTTTGGGCTTTAATCTGCTCGGCGATGGCCTGCGCGATGTGCTTGACCCGCGGAGTGCTGGCAAATGACCCTTCTGTCCGTCAAAAACCTGCGCGTGACGTTTGATACCGAAACCGGCCCCGTACAGGCCGTGCGTGGCGTGTCCTTTAACCTTGGCCGCGAAAGGCTGGGGATCGTGGGCGAATCCGGGTCGGGCAAAACCATGACCGGCCGCGCCGTGTTGCGCCTGATCCGCAAGCCCGGGCGGATCGAAGCGGATGCCATGACGTTTGAAGGCCAAGACTTGATGGCGGCTTCCGAAACCGACCTGCGCGCCCTGCGCGGGCGGCGGATTGCCATGGTGATGCAAGACCCGAAATTCTCGCTGAACCCCGTGATGAAAGTGGGCGCACAACTGATGGAAGGCCTGCGCCAACGCGACCACGCCCCCCGTGCCGAGGCACGGGCCAAGGCGATAGCCGCCCTGCAAGCCGTGCAAATCCGCGACCCCGACCGCGTGATGGAGGCTTACCCCCATGAATTATCCGGCGGCATGGGCCAAAGGGTGATGATCGCCATGATGCTGATCCCCGACCCCGACCTGTTGATCGCCGACGAACCCACCTCGGCCCTTGATGTGACCGTGCAAGCCGAAGTGCTTAATATCCTTGATAATCTGGTGAAAACCCGCGGCATGGGGCTGATCTTTATCTCGCACGATCTGCGGCTAGTGGCGCGGTTTTGTGATCGGGTTTTGGTGATGTACAAGGGCAAGATCGTGGAAGAGTTGGCGGCAAAAGACCTTTTGCAGGCCAAGCACCCCTACACTCAAGGGCTGCTCAACTGCCTGCCGCGCATTGGCGGGTCGCGCGGCGCTCTTCCAGCACTTGACCGCAACGCCGATTGGGCGCGCTGACATGGCCTTGATCGAGATCGAAAACCTGTCTGTCATCTTCACCACCGCCGGCCGCAAGGTCCGCGCGGTGCAAGAGGTGTCCTTCAAGGTCGAGGCAAAGCAAAGCTTCGGGCTTGTGGGCGAAAGCGGGTCGGGCAAATCCACCATCCTGCGCGCCATCTGCGGCATGGCCCCCATCACGGGCGGGCAGATCCGCATCGACGGGGCGCCCCTGCCCACCCCGCGCGGGCGCGCTTTTGCGGCCCAAGTGCAAATGGTCTTTCAAGACCCCTACGCCTCGCTGCACCCGCGCCACACGGTGGACAGGGTTCTTTCAGAACCACTGGCGATCCATGGCCAAGGGCGCGACTCTGATGCCAAGATCGAACAGGCGCTGGTCGATGTGGGCTTACCGCCTGCCTTTCGCTTTCGCTACCCCCACCAATTGTCGGGCGGTCAACGCCAAAGGGTGGCCATCGCCCGCGCTTTGATGCTGCAACCACAGATCTTGCTCTTGGATGAACCCACCTCGGCCCTAGATGCCTCGGTTCAAGCCGAAACGCTGAACCTGCTGTCGCGCCTGCGCGCCGAACGCGGGCTGACGTTCTTGATGGTGTCGCACGATCTGGCCGTGATCGACCATATGTGCGACCGCGTTCTCGTGATGCAAAACGGCCAAGCGGTCGAAGAGCTGTCGCGCGAGGCCCTCGCCTCTGCCGCCATGATCACCCCCTATGCCCGCGCCCTCTTTGCGGCCTCAGCCGACCGTATGCTGGAAGGCTGACCTATGACCCCGTCCCCTTTCATATGTGCCCAAATATCCCACGGGGGTCCGGGGGTGTGAAACCCCCGGTCCTGCCACCAGCCAAAGGCTTGCCATGTTCCCAACCTTCGACGGCCACAACGACATTCTTCTGCGCCTCTTCAACGCCCCGCAAAACCGCGACGCCATCTGGCTGACCGGTGAGGGCAAGGGCCACTTAGACCTGCCCCGCATGGTGCAAGGCGGCTTTGTCGGGGGGTTTTTTGCCATCTACATCCCCTCTCCCCCGCAAGAGGACGAAGATGGGATCGACTATCACCAGTTGATGGAAAACCCGCCCTACCGCCTGCCCCTGCCCGCGCTGATCACAGCCGAGGGGGCCTTGCCCACGGCTTGGGCGATGGCCAACCACATGCTGTGGATGGAACGCGCCTCGCAGGGGCGCTTTAAGATCGTGCGCTCGGTGGCCGATATCCGCGCCAATATGGCGGCGGGCGTGATTTCGGGCATCCTGCATATGGAAGGGGCCGAGGCGATTGGCCCCGATCTGGATGCGCTGTACGGCTTTCACGCCATGGGATTGCGCTCGCTTGGCCCCGTGTGGTCGCGGCCCACGATCTTTGGCCACGGCGTGCCCTTTGCCTATCCCAGTTCGCCCGATACCGGCGGCGGATTGACCGAGGCGGGCAAGCGGCTGGTCGTGGCCTGTAACGAGCTCAAGATCATGCTCGACCTCAGCCACATGACCGAGAAGGGCTTTGACGATGTGGCGGCCCTGTCCACAGCCCCACTTGTTGCCACCCATTCCAACGCCCATGCCATCACCCAATCCAGCCGCAACCTGACGGATCGGCAACTGGCGGTGGTCAAGGCATCCAACGGCATGGTGGGCCTAAACTTCGCCACCTCTTTCCTGCGTCGCGATGGCAAGCAATCGGCGGATATGGGCTGGGAGGATGTGTTGTCGCACCTTGACCACCTGATCACCCACTTGGGCGAAGACAATGTCGGCCTTGGGTCTGACTTTGACGGCGCAACCATCCCCCAAGGCATCGGCGATGTGGCAGGCCTGCCCGCCTTGCAGCAAGCCATGTTGGACCACCAATATGGCGAGGCTTTGGTGCGCAAGCTGTGCTACGACAATTGGCTAGCACTTTTGGGGCGCACGTGGGGCGGGTGAGGGGCGGGTTGGCGTTCTGCTGGCACCCCGCCTGAAACACGCGTCGCAAGCTGGAGGGTTCCACACCCTCCAGACCTCCCGTGGCGCATTTGCGCCTCGGTGAAGGGGGGGTGCGGGGGGCCGCGTTTTAGTTCATAGGCGCGCCGCCTTCGGCTTTGCGGCGGCCAACATAATCGGCCAAGGCTTCGGCGATGCCTTCGTCGAGTTTGGGTTCTTCATAACCCGCGATCACCTCTTTCCATATCCGGTTGGCGCGGCGCGGGGCTTCTTGCGATCCTTTTTCCAGCCAGTTGGGGTAATTGTCCCAGTTTGACAGCATGGGCTGGTGAAAAGCTGTCTGATAACTGCCCATGGTTTGTGTTGTGCCAAAGAAGTGGCCGCCGGGTCCGGCCTCGGCAATCGCGTCTAGCCCCAAGGCGGCATCGTCAGTGGGCAAGGGTTCCATCCACGCCTGCATCATTTGCAGCATTTCCGCATCAAGGATCAGCTTTTCATAGCTGGCCGTCAGACCGCCGTGCATCCAGCCTGCGGCATGTTCGATCAGATGCGCCCCGCCGGTGATGGCCCCCCACAGCGCCATCTGGCTTTCGTAAGCCGCTTGTGCGTCGACCGCATTGGCCGCTGTGACATTGGAGGATCGAAACGGCACCCCGATCCGCCGCGCCAATTGCCCCGAGGCCTGCGCCGCCTTGGCATATTCCGGCGTTCCAAACGCCGGTGCGCCCGAGCGCATATCGACATTCGAGGTGAAGCCGCCATACATCACCGCCACCCCCTTTTTGACAATCTGCGTTAAACAAATTCCCGCCATCGCCTCGGCATGTTGCAGCACCAGCGCCCCTGCGATGCTGACGGGGGCCATGGCCCCTGCCAGTGTAAAGGGGGTGATGACATTCACCTGCCCGTGGGAAGCCATGGCAATCAACCCTTCGGCCATGGGCACATCCAGTTGCAAGGGCGAGTTGGTGTTGATGATGCCCAGCAAGCTGACGGGCAAAGCTTCGGGCGCGCAGCCGAACATGATCGCGGCCATCTCGATCCCATCCATCGTGCGGGCATGGCCCAGCGTCTGGGTTTGCCAGCTTTTGTCCAGATAGGTGATCTGCGCCAGATACAGGTCCAAATGCCGTGTGGCGGCGGGCAGGTCCATCGGTTCAAACGGACCGCCGCCTTCTTGCTGGATCACATTAATGCCTTGAATAAGCTTAAGAAATTCACACACCTCAGCCATCGTGCCATCACGCCGCCCGCCGTCAATATCCATCACATAGGCAGGCCCGCCCACCGAAGCAAAGACCATATCCCGCCCGCCGATCCGCAACGATTTGGCCGGATTGCGCGCGGCCAAGGTGAAGGTTGCGGGCACCGAAGACAGCAGGTCCATCACCAGATCGGAGTCCAGCCGCACCATATCGCCCACCACCTGCGCGCCCACCGCCGCGTAAAGTGCGCGGGCGGGGGGGTGCAAGACCTTAAGGCCAGTGCCTGCCAGCAGCTTAAGCGCCGCCGTGTGAATGGCTTCCACCTGATCGGACGAGATCACTTCGACCGGCGCTATTCCCAGCGGCACTTGGCCAAAAGGGCGCTGGGGTGTGGCGGGAGAGCGCGGGCGTCTCATAAAGCACCACGGTGGGGGGGCATTTCGCGGCGCAGGGGTTGGGGGGTTTCGCCCAGTTCTCGGGCGTAGGAATGGGCGGAATAGATCGCATCGGCCATGGAGGAGGGCATCAGGCAATCGCCCACCCGCGCGAGCGAGGCCACCCGCCCGACCAGTGTTTGGTAAAGCCCATCGACCGGCACGCGCCCCGTTGCCAGCACCAGAGTGCCACAAGGCAAGGGCGGCAAAGTGCGCCCCGTATAGGCGCAGTCGGTTTGCAGCGCGCCGTCGACCCAAGCGGTGACGTAGCGCGAAAAGACCAGCTTCACCCCCGCCTCTATCAGCCTTGCCTGCACAAAGCCTTGCTCGTCGGTATAGACCGTCCAAGCCGAGGCCAGATTTTGCGGCGTCACATAGGTGACATCATGCCCCTGCCCTGCCAGCCGTTCGGCTAAAGCACCGGCCATGAAATAATGCTCGTCGTCATAGATCACCACGGGGCCATTCACCTTGGCCCCCGCAAAGATGTCATCAGGCGTCAGGGCCCCCGCAAAGTCACGCGGGGTCATGCCCAGCACACCCACCCCGTCGCGCCGCCAAACCGACCCTGTCGCCAGCACCACATGGTCGGCGCCAAAGCCCGCCACATCATCAGCCGTCATCACGCTTTCAGGATAAAGCGTCACATTGGGCAGTTTGGCCAGCATCGTCAGCCGCCAATCGCGCACGCGGGCCCAAGTGGCCAGCCCCGGCAAGGTGCTTTCGCGGTTGATCCGCCCACCCGCCTGCCGCTCGGCAAAGGCCAACGAGACCTCTAGCCCGCGCTGGCCCAAGCTCAGGGCGGCTTCAAGCCCCGCAGGGCCTGCGCCCACCACCAGCACCTTATCGGGCGCATGGGGTGCTATGCGTTCGGGGTGCCAGCCTTTGCGCCATTCTTCCCCCATCGTGGGGTTCTGGGTGCAGCGCAGGCTGACGCCTTCGTTGTTGGCGGCACGGCAGATGTTGCAGCCGATGCATTCGCGGATCTCGTCCGCCCGCCCTTCACGGATTTTGGCAGGCAGGAAGGGGTCGGCAATCGACGGGCGGGCCGCGCCGATGAAATCTTGCACCCCGCGTTTGATTTGGGACACCATCCGATCGGGCGAGGTAAAGCGCCCCACCGACACCACAGGCTTGCCCGTCACCCCTTTGACAAAGCGGATATAGTCTTCCTGATAGCCCTCGCCCGAAAAACGGGCCGATTTGCTGTCATTGCCCAAAGCCCCTGCCACGTTCACATCCCACAGGTCGGGCAGGTCGGCCAGCATGGCGACGATATCGCGGCCCTCACCTTCGGCTGTGACGCCGTCGGGGCCGTGCAATTCGTCCACCGCCATGCGCAAGGCGACAGCGCAGGTATCGCCCACGGCGTCTTTGGTTTCCTCGATCATCTCGCGCAGCAGGCGCACGCGGTTTTCCAACGTCCCGCCGTAAGCATCGCTGCGCTGGTTGGTGCGGCGCGACAGGAATTGGAAGGGCAGGTAATCGTGGCCGGCATAAACATAGACAATGTCAAACCCCGCCCGCTTGGCCCGCAGCGCCGCATCGCGCTGCCAGCCGCGAAAGGCGCGAATGTCGGACAGATCCATCGCCCGCGCCGCCGTGGGCAGATGGTAGAGTGCGGGTTGGGTTTGCGGGGCCAGTGTGGGCAGGCGGGTCAAGCGGTTGGACGCATGGGCCCCGCCGTGCCAAAGCTCTACCCCCGCCAGCGCGCCGTGGGCATGGATCGCATCAGCAATGCTGGCCAAGGGGGCGACATCTTCCTCGCCCCACAGGGTCAGATAGGCCGAGGGGCTGTCATCCGACGAAGGGTGGATCGAGCAATACTCGGTACACACCACCCCCCACCCACCCTCGGCCTTAACGCCGCGCAAGGCTGCCGAGGCTTGCGGCCTTTGCCAGCCAAAGCCCGTGGCATGGGGGGTTTGGTAAAAGCGGTTGGGGGCCGTGACGGGGCCGATCTTGACCGGTTCAAACAATATGGCGTGGGCGGGATCCATCAGGCCTCCTGTCGCGGGCCAAACGCCTGCTATACAAATGTTCAGCAAAAGGGATGGCCTGTCAACCCTTGGCCTGCCGCAGGGCGATTATGACGCGGTGATGCTGGATGCGGCCGGCCGTGAAATCGCCCGTACGCGCTTTGCCATCGTGCCGCCCGATGGCCATGCCGAAATGGCCGTGATAGCGCCCGTCACCCCCACCAGCGACATCGCCTTGCACTTCACCGGTGCGGCGGGGTTCAAGCTGGATTGGGTTGGCATTTACCACAAAGGCGAGCCGTCAGTGTATAACTACCTTGGCTTTGCCTACACCGGCGCGCGGATCAACGGCACTCTCACCTTCCCCGCGGCAGAGCTTTACGAAGCCCTGACGCCGGGCGATTACGAGGCGCGGTTGCTGTTTGACGATCATTACGAAGTGATGGCGATTGCACCGTTTTCGGTAAAGTAACCCGCCCCCTTTCGTCTTCGCCGCCGCCGTGCCACTCTGCGCCTTACGGGGGGGGCCATGTCCAAAATCATCATCTCTTGCGCCATCACGGGTTCGATCCATGTGCCAAGCCAATCACCCTACCTGCCCGTGACGGCGGCAGAGATTGCGGCTTCCGCCATTGGGGCTGCACAGGCGGGGGCCGCCATCTTGCACCTGCACGCACGAAACCCCGACACAGGCCGCCCATCGGCCGATCCAACGCATTGGGCGGGGTTTTTGCCCGCGATCAAAGCGGGCAGCGATGCTGTGGTGAATATGACCACGGGCGGATCGGCCGTGATGACACTGGACCAGCGCCTTGCAGCCCCTAAGGCCAATGCGCCCGAGATGTGCAGCCTGAACATGGGCTCGATGAACTTTGCGCTGTATCCCATGTTGGAGCGGATTTCCGCGTTTAAGCATGATTGGGAGAAACCCTTTTTAGAAAACTCTGACGATGTGGTGTTCAAGAACACGCCGCGCGACATTGCCCATGTCTTGTCCGAAATGGGCCAAGCGCGCGGGGCGCGGTTTGAGTTTGAGTGTTATGATATCAGCCACCTGACCATGCTGAAGCACTTCGTCGACCGAGGATTGATACAGGGACCCCTGTTCTTGCAGTTCGTCTTTGGCGTCTTGGGCGGTATGCCAGCCGAACCGGAAATTCTCACGCTCCTCAAACGCAGCGCCGACCGTTTGTTTGGCGACACCTACCAGTTTTCGGTTCTCGCAGCAGGTCGCGCCCAAATTCCTATGGCCACGATGGCCGCCACCATGGGCGGCCATGTGCGTGTCGGGCTTGAGGATAATCTCTACATCGCCAAAGGCGTTTTGGCCCAATCCAATGCCCAACAGGTAGAGTTGATCCGCCAAATCGTGACCCGCCTTGGGCGCACCATCGCCACACCCGATGAGGCGCGCGCCATGTTGGGGCTGAAGGGCGCCGACAAGGTGGCCTTTTGACCAAATCTGCCATGATCCGCCCCGTCACCACTTCCGACTTACCCCGCCTGCGCGCCATGTTGCAGGCTCTGTCAGATGAAGACGGCGGAACCTACCAAGTGGCCTGTGAAACGACCCTCACCCAAGCTCTGTTCGCCCAAGCCCCGCTGATCTTTGCCCTGATGGCCGACCAAGGCATGGCGTTTTACTACCCCGATTTTTCCACCCATAGGGGAGAGCCTGGTGTCTACCTCCAAGACCTTTACGTCACCCCCCAAGCCCGCGGCTCAGGGTTGGGCCGCGCCCTGCTCGCCGCTGTCATGCATCATCAAAGCTGGGGCGCGCGCTTTATGACCTTGGGCGTCAGCCCCGATAATGCCACCGCCACAAGGTTTTACACCAAAACGGGCTTTACCCCGCGCGGCTACGCGATGATGATCCTTGAAGGAACGCCCCTGAAAGACCTTGCATGATCATCTTCCACCACCCCAACCAACGGGCCCATGATCCCAAGTTTTTCCTGTCCTCGGGGGCGGCCATGCCCTGCCCCGAACACCCCAGCCGCATCGATGCTTTGCTGGCGGGTGTCGCCTCGCTTGGCCTGCACGCGCAAGCCCCCGCCGATCATGGCATCGGCCCAATCGCCGCCATCCACCCGCAGCGCTATCTGACCTTTTTGCAAACCATCCATGCCCGCTGGCAACACATCCCGGGTGCCAGTGCCGAGGTGATCCCCAATATTCACCCCGCCAACCGCACCGATGGCTACCCGCTGTCTGCCGTAGGGCAGGCGGGGTATCATATGACAGACACCTCCTGTCCCATCAGTGCGCAAACGTGGGACGCGGCCTATGCCTCGGCCCAAACGGCGATTGCAGGCAGTGAGGTGCTTTTACAAGGCGCGCGCGCGGCCTATGCGCTGTGCCGCCCACCCGGGCACCACGCCTTTGGCGAACTCGCAGGTGGGTTTTGCTATCTAAACAACACCGCGATTGCAGCCCAGCAACTGGTGCTGTCAGGGCGAAAAGTGGCGATCTTGGATGTCGATCTGCACCACGGGAATGGCACCCAAGGCATCTTTTACGACCGCCCCGATGTGCTGACGGTTTCGATCCATGCCCATCCCGAACGCTACTACCCCTTCTTTTGGGGCTATCCTGACGAGCGCGGCCTTGGCGCGGGCGAAGGGGCCAACCTCAACCTCTGCCTGCCCCGTGGCAGCGCAGACGCGGCCTTCCTGCGCGAACTTGACCAAGCCTTGCAGACCATCACGCTTTGGGGGGCCGATACGCTGGTGCTGGCCTTGGGCCTTGATGCCTTTGCGGGCGATCCTTTCGCGGGCCTTGCCGTGACCACACAGGGATTTGCCCAGATCGGCCGCGCCGTCGCAGCCCTTGGCTTGCCCGTGCTGATCGTGCAAGAAGGCGGGTATCTGTGCCCCGAATTGGGCGAAAACCTCGCCGCTGTCCTGCATGCCTTCCTGTAACCCCTTTCATATGTGCCCAAATATCCCGGGGTCCGGGGCAGCGCCCCGGCTTGCTCCCGCCCCACCGCCCGAAAGGTAGCCCTTGCCCTCCCCAACCCCCCTGAAGGGCATTGTCTTGATGCTTGTCGCCATGGCGATTTTGCCTGGCATTGACGTCTTGGCAAAGTTCCTGGGCCAAGACGGTGTGCCTGTGATGCAGATCGTCTGGGCGCGGCTGACATTCGGGGCCCTGCTGACCCTGCCCTTCGCCGTCCGCCACACGGGTCTCAGGGGGCTGGTGCCAGACCAGCCCGGCATCCACACGCTGCGCGCCAGCCTCTTGATGGCCGCCACCTTCTTTTTCTTTTGCGCGCTGAAATATCTGCCCATCGCCGATGCCTTGGCGATCTTTTTTATTCAACCTTTGGTCGTAACAGCGCTGTCTCCTTTGATCTTGAAAGAAACGGTGGGGCCTCGGCGTTGGGCGGCCGTTTGCGTGGGGTTTGTGGGCACACTTATCATCATTCGCCCGGGCCTTACCGCGCTGAACCCAGGCAGCCTGTTTGCCTTGGCTGCGGGCACCAGTCTTGCGCTGTATTTTCTGCTGACGCGCCGCATATCGGGGCGGACCAAAGCCATCGTGACCACCTTTCACACCAACACCTTGGGCTGCCTCTTGGCATCAGTTTTGGTCACCTTTGTTTGGCAAACCCCCACGCTGGCGCAATGGGCCCAATTTCTGGCCCTCGCGGCCATCGCCAATATTGGCCACTATTGCATCGTGCGCGCCTATGACAACGCCGAGGCGTCCCTACTTGCCCCGTTGGCTTATACCGAGATGGTCACCTCCACGCTGATGGGCCTGATCTTTTTTGGCGACTTTCCCGATCGTTGGACCTTTTTAGGCGTGGCGATCCTGATCTCTTGCGCCATCTATATCTCGATGCGCGAAGGCAAAACCTCGGCCTAACCACCGCCACTTTAGTCGGCGGACCAAAACTCGGCTATACTGCGATAAGGCCCCAGTTGGATCACAAAGGGCTTGGGCTGGCTGAAATACGGATCTCGACCGAACCCTCTGCTACACGCCCAATAATCGCAGCACCTACATCCCCTGCCCCATGCAACTGCCCGATAAGATCCGCCGCTTGACCCCAAGGCACAGCCGCCAGCAAACCACCACAGGTTTGCGGATCAAACAGCAAGGCTGCGCGGGCAGTGGCCAACCCCTCACCGCGTATCCGCCCCAGAACGGCCGCACGATTTGCAGGGGCAAGGGAAGAATGCTCTCCCAAGGCCGCCAAAGCCTCGGCCCCGATCATCAACGGCACTTGGTCAAGCCATAGGTCTGCGGCGGTGCCCGAGGCCTCCATCATCTCCATCAGATGCCCAGCCAGTCCAAAGCCAGTGACATCGGTCATGGCATGGGCATAAGGTGCCAAGATGGCGGAACCCTGCGCCAAAGGGCGGCGCATTTGGGTGAAACAGGCGGTCACGACCTCGCCCAGCAGAAAGGGGGGCACCTGCGCCATGGCCATTTCGGCGGCAAGGATCGTACCTGATCCTAGCGGTTTGGTCAGGATCAGCGCATCCCCCACCTTGGCCCCCCCTTTTTTCAAGGCGCTTGCGGCAAGGCCCGTCACAGTAAAGCCCAAGGTCAGTTCACTCCCTTGGCTTGTGTGTCCGCCCACCACATCGGCCCCAGCCTTGGCAAAAACAGCCGAGGCTGCACCCATCACCTCAGCCAAGGTGCGCGCCTGCAGGTCGGGTGACAGGCGCGGCAATATCACGTGCGCCAAGGCCACTTGCGGCTGCGCCCCCATGGCCCAGATATCACCCAAGGCATGGATCGCGGCAATCTCACCCATCAGACGCGGATCGCAGGTGACCGTGCGCAGATGGTCAGTGGTCATAACTT
The DNA here is from genome assembly GCA_947468085.1 of Paracoccaceae bacterium. Classification (GTDB taxonomy): domain Bacteria; phylum Pseudomonadota; class Alphaproteobacteria; order Rhodobacterales; family Rhodobacteraceae; genus Stagnihabitans. The sequence continues at coordinate 28,049 of CANIKY010000029.1, forward strand.
GCACGCCGTGATCGGTGCGCAAGATTGCCGCGTCATCGCCAGCCCCGGTTAAAACGTCATGCCGTTGCGGGCTGGGCAGGGCCTGCATCATGGCCCTCAGCCCGTCTGACCCTACCTTGGCCCCGCAGCCACCGCACAGGGGCTTTTCCCCCAAAACCTCGGCCAATCCCAGAATGGCGGGGCTTGGCAGTTTGGGCTGAGCCATGGCAGGATAGTTGGCAAACTTGGCCATAAAGCGGCGATCGATCCGGTCTTTCATATGCCACAGCCAAGCCCCGCCGCCGCGCAGGGCCCATTTATCCGCCAAGGCCGCGCGGCCGCCCAACGAGATCAGCTTGAGATAATCGCGCTGCGGTTGGAAGCTTTGCAAGGATTGCCCAGTCAACGTGGCGCGCAGATTGGCAAAAAGCACAGGGGCCGCGCGCACAGCATAGACCCCCGCCTTGGGGCGCGGCGCGTGGGTTAAATGCGCGCAATCGCCTGCGGCAAAGATCAACGGATCTGACGAGCGCAACTGTGCATCCACCGCGACAAAACCATCGGTCAGCGTCAGCCCCGTGGAGTGCACCCAAGGCTGAGCGCGCGCGCCAGCCACTGTCAGGGTAAAATCAGACGGAAGTCTGCGCCCGTCCGACAGAACCACCACCCCCGCCTCGGCCCGCAGGGGGCTAAGGTTGGACAAGACCGTTACCTGATAAGCCGCAAGCGCCCGCATCAGCCCTGCACGGCTGGCAGGACGCATCTGCGCCAAAAGCTGCGCGCCACGGTCAACCAATGTGACTTGCGGTTCAGCCCCCATCGCGCGCAACCGATGGGCCGAAGCCAGCGCCAATTCCACCCCGCCAATGCCACCGCCAATCACCACGACATGTGGTTTGGGCAAGGCGCGGGCCAAAAACGACTCCCACGCGCGGGCGTAATCGCCCAACGGCTTGGCCGAACGGGTGAAGTCGGCAAATCCCTCAAGATCGGGCAGGTCAGAGGTGATGCCAATGTCGATGCTCGCCAGATCGTAGGGCAAGGGCGGACGGTCTTGCAGGATCACGGTTTGCGCATCACGGTCGATGCCAATTGCGCGGTCCAATATCAACCGCGCACCGGCAAAGCGGGCTAGGCGGACAAGGTCGATCATGATGTCGGTGCGGTGGTAATGGCCTGCGATCAAGCCGGGCAGCATGCCAGTATAGGGCGCCACTGGGTCGGGGTTGATAAGGGTTAACCGCACGCCGGGCAAGGGTTTCATCGCCCACATCCGCGCCACCAAGGCATGGGTATGCCCACCACCGATCAGGACAAGGTCGCGTATCAGGGGCAGGTTTGGGTCTTGCATGGCGATCGGATCCTTGGGCTGCGCAACCCTATCCCCTTGCTTCAGAACATGAAAGCAGGGGATCGTATCAAGCCGGTTGAAGCCCCTTAAAGGCGCAGTCCTAGGCCTGTACCTTCAAGACAATCTTGCCGATATGGCCCGGCGCTTCGATGCGGGCATGGGCTGCGGCGGCTTCGGACAAGGGGAATTCACTGTCAATGACAACCTTTAGTTTGCCCGCCTCGACCAAAGGCCAGACGTTCGCCTCGACCTCAGCCGCGATGCGGGCTTTGGCAAGGTCGGATTGCGGGCGCAGGGTTGATCCGGTCAGCATTAGGCGGCGCATCATCAACTCGGCAAAGTTGACCTCGACCTTGGCACCTTGCAGGAAGGCGATTTGCACCAGCCGCCCATCATCGGCCAAAGAGCGCAGGTTTTGCGGCAGATAGGCACCCCCCACCATGTCAAGGATCAGGTTCATCCCCCCCGTCTTGCGCAAGATCTGCGCCCAGTCTTGCGTGCGGTAATTCAGGCCCACCTCTGCGCCCAAATCCTCACAAATCCGCGCCTTCTCATCGCTGCCCGCCGTGGCAAAGACCCGCGCACCCAAGGCGCGGGCGATCTGGATGGCGGTGACGCCAATGCCAGAGGTGCCGCCATGCACCAAGAACCGCTCTCCCGCTTTCAGCCCGCCGCGCATGACCACATTGGACCAGACGGTAAAGCAAGTCTCGGGCAAACACGCCGCCTCGCGCAGCGACAGGCCCTGCGGGATGGGAAGGGCATGGGCCTCGGCACAAGCGGCATATTCAGCATAACCACCACCCGGCAGAAGGGCGCAAACCAAGTCGCCCTCTTTATAGCGTGTACACCCCGGCCCCAAAGCCACCACTGTGCCAGAACATTCCAACCCCGGCAGGGGCGAAGCCCCGATGGGGGGCGCATAAGACCCCGCCCGTTGCAGGGCATCGGGGCGGTTCACACCGGCATAGGCCAGCCGGATGATGATCTGGCCATGGCTGGGCACGGGAACCGGCACCATGCAGGGCTGCAACACCTCTGGCCCGCCGGGTTCGGTGATGGCGATTGCGTGCATGTCGTATGACAGGGTCATTTTAAAGCCCCTTTCGGTAGTAGCCCGGCAAATCCTGCGCGGCCCTTGGCGCACGGATGCGGTCGAAAACCGCCAGTGGCCCAGTCATCAGCGCCTTTCCCAAGGGGTTGGCATTGAAGGCCGCCTTGGCCTTTTCAAAGGCCATGACATTGGCAATGCGGCGGTCCAGAAACTCCCACGTCGCAGCATGATCGGAGCTGTCATCGCCCAACCAATACAGCACCGTTGCCGCATAAACCGCCGACAGCGAGGCGCGTTTGGAGTACCAATTTACGTCTGTCGACCTATCGCCCAAAGCGACCCAAATGGCATCCGCAGTGCCCCAAAGGGCCCGCGCCCCCTCGGCTGCGTAAAGCGGCAAAGACAGCAACGCCGTGCCGCGCCGCACCGCCTCGGCATCGGTGTCTTGAAGGCGCAAGCGTACCGCCAAAGTCACCCGATCGCGAAAGCGCATGGCCTGCAAATCTTGCTCGGCCAAGGCCGCAACCATCTGCTGATCGCCCAAACGGTGATAAGCCAGCGCCAGATCGACCCCGCCGCGCGGCACCAAGGCTTGCGCTTGCGCCAAGGTCAGGCCCGAATCAGCCGCCGCTTGCGTCAAAGCCGCCTGCGACCAGCCTTCAAAGGCCACGTGTGGCAGTGCTGCATAAACCAGCATTTCCAACGTCTTATCCACATTCACCCCCGCCATCGCCATCCCCGCATTCCAGACCTTATAGACAAGCCCGTTGCCCTTTGCTAAGCGCAACGGGCCTGCACATCTAGTGCAACTCTAACTTAGGAAGGTGGTGACAACCACATGCAGGTCAGCGTCCGTGACAACAACGTCGAGCAAGCCCTTCGGGCTCTCAAGAAAAAGCTGCAGCGCGAAGGCGTGTTCCGCGAAATGAAGCTTAAGCA
>CANIKY010000030.1 GCA_947468085.1 Paracoccaceae bacterium
CGGGGGGCGGGGCGCGCGGGGGGCGGGCCATGGGGCGTGGTGGGGGTCAGACCACGCAGCGGTCAGGGTTTGCGCCGCCTTTTCGGGAATATGGCTTTCGCCCGGATGCAGGCGGGTGACGTTTTCCGCGCCAAGCTTGGTGCCCAATTTGCTGATCAGATCGGCCAGCGCATGATCGGAACTTTGCCGCGCTGTGGCTGCAGCCGAAGCCTCGCCATGGCCGCGATGCTGAACGGGGTGCAGCGGTTCGGTTTCCAGCGCCTCTAGCCGCAGGCAATCGATGCCAAAGCCTGCATCAATGCTGTCAAGCTTTAGCAAGATCAGCGGGCGGATCGCCTCGACCCGGTCGGCGGGGCGGGCAAGGCCGATCTCGATCCGCTCTACCGTGCTGTCGCTGCGATAGGCTTCCAGCCGCAGGCGTCGCAGGCCGCGGGCTGTGGCGCGCAGCTTATCGCACAGGGGTGGCAGGATGCGGTCAAGGCCAGCGGTGATATCGTCGGTCAAGCCGATCGGGTCGGGAAAGGTCAGACGGGTGGCAAAGTGCAAGGGCGCGCGGGCGGGGGCCACGGGTTCAGGTTCTAGCCCCAGCGCCTGATCGACGCGGCGCAGCGTGTCGATGCCAAAGCGCCGCGCAAGGGCGGCGCGGGGCAGATCAAGGATATCGCCCACACGCCGCAGGCCCAGACGGTTCAACCCCTCCACCGCCTCGGCCGACAGGCGCAGCGCGGGCAGGGGCAGATCGGCCAGCACATGGCGCAGATGGCCGGGCTGGGCGATCATGCCCTGTGGCAGCGCGGCAAACCCCGCAGCGGGCGCATCACCGCCCCGTTCCCAGCCCCGCCGTTTGACCGCGCGCGAACGGGTGGCGCGGGCCTCTTGGTCAATGGCATCGCCGTTGCGCAAAGGCTCTGCCACCCGCCCCGCATAACGCGCCAAGGCCCAAGCCGCCCCCCGCGTATCGGCAATGCCCGCCCGCACACTTAAGCCCAGACCCGCGCAATCTTGTTCCACCTGCGCCAGCAAGGGCACCTCGCCACCAAACAAATGCGCGCAGCCCGTCAGGTCGATCACCAGCGCTGCAGGCGGCTCTTCGGCGACCCAAGGGCTGAACTTGCCCGCCCAGCGCCGCAGCACCGTCAGAAAAGCCGCCTCTGCCAAGGGATCGGCCGCTTGGGTCAAAAGCCCCGGACACATGGCCGAGGCATCGCGCAAAGGCTGGCCCAGCCGCAGCCCGGCCACCAACCCCTCGCCGTTCAGCGAGGTGATCACCTGCGCCCCGTTCTGGTCAGCCACCACCGCAAAGGGCAGCGGCAGCACATCATGACGCAGGCGCAAAGCGCGCTCTGCCGCCAGACGGGGAAACCAAAGGGAAAGGATTCGGCGATTGGACATGGATAAACGTTCGCATATTGTTCTTAATTTGCCAACCCAGCGCAGCGCAGTGTAAATGGGGAAGGGTGGACAATGGGCATTCTTCATAACATTTTCGTGAGGCGCAGGACTTTTGCGAAAACTCTGCCCCACGGGTTACAAATTATCCCTAAACTGAAGCTTCACGCATATCACAAGGACACTTCATTATGAAAGTTTCCAAACAAACCCTTTTCCTTGCCCTGATCCTTGCCGGAGGGGTAGCCCTTGCTGAAGGGGCCACCGACCCCGATGTAAAGGCGCGGCAAGATCTGATGGCGGCCAACGGCGCTGCCATGAAAACATTGGGCGGCATGGCCAGTGCCAAGATCGCCTTTGACGCCGCCGCCGCCGAAGCCGCCAAGCAGGTGCTGGTGGCCAATGCCGCAGGCACCCTAGAGGTCTTCAAAAACCAAGCCAGCGATCCCGCCGCCCATGCCAACGCCTCTATCTGGACGGCGTGGGATGACTTTGCCGCCAAGGCCGGTGATCTGGGCAAAGCGGCGCAAGGCTTGGATACCACCAGTGCCGAAGGTGTTGCCGCAGGTCTGGGGGCCATTGGGGGGGCCTGCAAGGCTTGCCATACGGCCTATAAGGCCTCCTAACGCCGAAACGGAGGGTGGGGCGAACCAAAAGCGGCAAGACCTGCCGCGAACGGCGTTGCTATTTGGCGCGCTCTGCCCCAGCCTGCGCTAGACTTAAAAGTAGCAGGAGACCCCCATGCGTACCCGTGCCGCCGTAGCCCTTGCCGCAGGCCAGCCATTGCAGGTGATGGAAGTCAACCTAGCCGATCCCAAAGAGGGCGAGGTTCTGGTTGAAATAAAAGCCACAGGCATTTGCCACACCGACGAATTCACCCTGTCAGGCGCCGATCCCGAAGGGCTGTTTCCCGCCATTTTAGGCCACGAAGGCGCGGGTGTTGTGATTGCCGTGGGGCCGGGGGTGAAATCGCTGAAAGTGGGCGATCATGTCATTCCGCTGTACACGCCCGAATGCCGCGAATGCCCGTCGTGCCTGTCGCGCAAGACCAACCTGTGCACGGCCATCCGCGCCACCCAAGGCCAAGGCCTGATGCCCGATGGCACCAGCCGCTTTTCCATGCTGGATGGCACGCCGATCTATCACTACATGGGCTGTTCCACCTTTGCCAACCACACGGTCGTGCCGGAAATTGCACTGGCCAAGGTGCGCGACGATGCGCCCTTTGACAAGATTTGCTACATCGGCTGCGGGGTGACCACGGGCATCGGCGCCGTGCTGAACACGGCCAATGTTGAGGCTGGGGCCAAGGCCGTGGTCTTTGGCTTGGGCGGGATTGGCTTGAACGTCATTCAGGGCCTGCGGATGGCAGGGGCCGATATGATCATCGGCGTCGATCTGAACGACGACAAAGAGGAATGGGGCCGCCGCTTTGGGATGACCCATTTCATCAACCCCAAAAAGATCGAAGGCTCGGTCGTGCAGGCGGTGGTCGACCTGACCAAGACGCCGTTTGATAAGATCGGCGGGGCGGATTACTCGTTCGATTGCACCGGCAATGTCAAAGTGATGCGCGACGCGCTGGAATGCACCCATCGCGGGTGGGGCCAGTCGATCATCATCGGCGTGGCACCTGCGGGGGCGGTGATAGAAACCCGCCCCTTCCAACTGGTGACAGGCCGCATCTGGAAAGGCACAGCCTTTGGCGGCGCGCGCGGGCGCACCGATGTGCCAAAGATCGTCGACTGGTACATGGAGGGCAAGATCGAGATCGACCCGATGATCACCCATGTGCTGCCGCTGGAACGGATCAACGAAGGGTTCGACCTGATGCACGCGGGCAAGTCGATCAGGGCGGTGGTCGTGTATTGAGGGGATAAGGCGGGGTGGGGGTTGCAGGGTGCGATCCCCGTTGTGTAGATTTTTTGGCTTCATTAACTTTTTATTAACTTTTTCCCCATTAGAATGGTTTTGACTTTTTGGGTTCATTATTTCAGGAAACCTGATTGATAGTAAGAAGTGGAATTATAAATTGAATAATTTGATCCGTGATGAATTGAAAAATAAAGGATTTATTTTTCTCGAAAAATTTCGACCTGACGCAAACACAATAGGGATTGCGTCAGAGATTGGTGACCCGATGATCCCCTGGGTAGGTGGTTTGGTTCAAAGACTTGTGCCACGACGAATTTCCACTCCAAACACCTATAGTGGCATTTACGGCTTAGGCCAGTTTCCATTCCATACGGACTTGGCTCATTGGTCAAAACCACCAAGATATCTTTTGCTTCGATGTATCAAGGGCTACCAAGCCATCCCAACTTTAATTATTGATGGCAATGACCTTATAAAAGAAATCGGTGCTGATTTTTTAAGGCGCGCAATTTTTCAACCTCGAAGACCGCAAGGAAGGGAATATAAACTTCTAAGCCTTTATGACTCTTGTGAAGATGGAAACTTTATAAGATGGGATGAAATTTTCTTGAATCCCGCCAGCAAAGTTGGCCAAACTGTGAACGAGAAGATACGAAATATTCTGGCTTCCTGCAGTCCAAAAACTGCTGCACTTGTGTTTAATTCTGACACCCTACTCATAGACAACTGGCGTATACTACACGCCCGCTCACCGATAATTTCTGGTTGTGAGGACCGTGAAATTGAACGAATTTATTTGAGGGTGATCAATTGAAAAGCACAGTCAAGCAGGCGGCAACGCCTGACCAATGGGATGCGAAAGCGCTCTATAATAAGTCCGTGCGTTACATTCAGCACTTGCCTGATTTGAATAATGACGCTTGGGAATACGCGCTTTGGTCAAGTCTTGCGCTCGAATTATTAGGCCGTGCGGCACTTTCCAATGTTAACCCCTCACTTCTAGCAGATACGGACGGCAAGCAATGGTCAAGCCTATATCATTCATTGGGTTTTTCGCCTACTGAAAAGGGCTTTTCCCCAAAGTCAATTACTGTCTCGGAAGTTTTTAAGCGCCTTCAAGCTATTTTCAATGAATTCACAAAAGAGGATGAGGCATTCTGCTTACAGCACACAGCAAAACGCAATGCAGAACTTCACTCTGGCGAACTAGCCTTTGACGGCGTCAAGGCCTCAATATGGCAACCTAATTTCTTCAAAGCATGTCAAGTCTTGTTAGAAACGATGGGAGAGTCTCTCGAAAATTTCATCGGTATTGATGAAGCGAAGGCAGCGCGACAGATGATCGTTGCCGCTGCGGATAAAAGCGCCGAAGCCGTAAAGGGTGACGTTGATGCTCATATGAAGGTATGGCTGGCAAAGAATGAGACAGAAAGGAAAACTCTAGCCGACCAAGCAATAATTTGGGCTACCCGTCATTACGGCCACAGAGTAAGTTGCCCAGCTTGTAGCTCACAGGCACTACTTTTTGGGTCACCAATTTCAGCGCCGACAATCAAACTCGTCGACGGCAATATCATCGAGATGCAAGATCGCCTTCCTACGAATTTTGAATGTATTGCATGTGGGTTGAAGGTTTCAGGTCTGTCCCGCCTCACTGCGATTTCATTAGGCGATCGATACAAGAACACTCTGACCTACGATGCGGCAGACTATTACGCTCCACAGGACGAGTTCGATGGATATGAAGAAGACAACAACGAGCGCTGATGCTATTCTACTGACAACTTGAAAGCGGATTTCCCCCCCCTTCCCCCCGCCCCCCATTTGCGGCATGACTCCCCCAACCGGAGGGTCACATGAGCGATTTTTCCCCCATTGCGGGCCGTGCGCCGCGTTTGGCTGTGTTGATTGATGCCGACAATGTCACGGCGCGCAATGCTTCGGCTATTCTGGACGAGATCGCCTCGTTCGGCGAACCCTCAGTTCGGCGGGTGTATGGGGATTGGTCTAGTTCGGCCCTGACCCAGTGGAAGGAACAGGCCCGCGATCTGGGGTTGGTGATGCATCAGCAATCGGCCAATACCAAGGGCAAGAACGCATCTGACATCGGTTTGGTGATTGACGCGATGGATATTTTGCACGCCGGCAAGGTGGACGGCTTTGTGCTGGTATCATCCGACAGCGATTTTACCCGCCTTGCCAGCCGCATCCGCGAAGACGGCTTGCAGGTGATCGGCATTGGCGAGGCGAAGACGCCCGAAAGCCTGCGCAAGGTCTGCAACCGCTTTGTGCTGATTGAAAACATCGTGAGCGGCTCTGACAGCCCCGTTCCGCCCAAATCAGGCCGCACCGCTGAAGCGCAGCCTGTGAAAGAGCCGCCGATCAAGGCCATTCCCTTCATTCTGGATGCAATGAAAAAGATCGATCCTGATCAAGACGATTACTCGCTGGGCCATCTGGGCCAAGCCATCACCCAGCTTCACCCCGATTTTGATCCGCGCACCTATGGGTCATCGCGCCTGTCGGACCTTTTGCGCAAAATTGGGCGGTTCGAGGTGTTTAGCCAAGGATCCTCGGTGAAAGTGCGCGACAAAGCCTAATCGCGCAGTTCGATCGTGGCCCATGTTTCAAAACACACGCCCCCCGCCAGTGCCATCACGCCAATGGTGGCGCGCCCGCCAAGGCCCACTTCGCGGCCAAAGACCTCGACAAACAGGTCCGACTGGCCAGAGGAGACTTTGTGCACGTCCTCATACTCTGGCGTGCAGACGACAAAATTCAGCGTGCGGACGATGCTTTTGACCCGTTCTAGCGAGCCCACCGCCTGTTTGATCCCGCCCAGCACGTTCAACCCTGTCTGGCGGGCGGCGGCATAGCCCTGCTCGGTCGTCAGGTTTTGCCCCAACCGCCCCTTATGGGTGATCTGGGTGCCGATCTGCGCCACATGGCCGGAAAGAAACAGCAGGTTGCCGATCTTGTGATAAGGCTTCATCGTGCCATAATCGGCCCCGTAATAGCCGATCTTGTCGAAATCGGGGATATCCAGACCCATGTGGTGGGCGATCAGTTCGGGGGACATGGCTGCTCCTATATCATCTTGATGACGTCTTTGCCGACCGCCAGCATATAGCCACGACGCGCAACGGTTTTGACCAAAAGTTCGCTGACCAACTGGTTGCCCAAAGTATCGCGCAGGCGTTTGATGCGGGTGGCGCCGGCGGCCTCGTCGCAGTCGGCCTCGTTTCGGCCAGAGATGACGGCTTCGATCTGCGCACCTGTCAGCACTTCGTCGTCCAGCCGCGCTTCGGCCAGAACGGCGATGGTTTCAAGGGCGGCTTCGGTCAGCTGGAACTCCAGATCGTTGATGTAAACGGCCCGCGCCTCGCGGCTGATGACCATTTTGGCGACCTGAATGCCAGATTTTTGAATGGCCGAAATGCGGCGGTTCAGCGTGATGATCGTGACGAGAAAGACAACGGTGGCTATCAAAAGCGCGGTTGAAAAGGCCAAAAGCACAAAGATCACAAAGCGGTAGGTTTGCAGCACTTGGGCAAAAGACGTGCCCGATTGCGCCAAAATCTCCAGCAGTTTGATTTCAGCACCCGAAGTGAGATCGTTGTTATCCACAAACAACTGCTCAACCGAGCGGTTAAAGGCCCCTGCATCGGGCAGGTTGGCAAATAAAAATACCGCTGCGGCCAGCAGAATAAACACCACCGCCGCGATGCCAAAGGCCACCACACGGTTACCCGCGCGCAGGCTGTCAGTAACGGAGGAAGAAGTCTCCGGCACTTGCTTTCCTTTCATCCAAACCTTCGGGGCCAAAACTTGACAGAACTTTAAGCAATGTCCAGCCATTGGCCGCTAGCCTTGGGGCTAGTTCGGCAGCCTCTGCCCCAGTGTTGCCGCAGATATCATCGCTGACTTGCGCAACTCCATAGGCCAGTTGCAGGGGGTTGTCCTGCTTGGCCTTGTAGTCAACGTAACATTCGGCCTGTGCGGGCAAAGCCAGCAGCGCTAAGGTTAGGCCAATCCAGATCGGGCTACATAGAGTTTTGAGGCGCATGGGTTTTCTCCGCTGCTATGGGGCCAGTTTGCGGGCAAAGGCGTTGCTATACAATATCAAGCTGGCAAGCGAGCACCTTGGGGCTTTCGCGCAGGGAGAAATTGCTCTTTGATGCCGGAATGATCCCGCCCGATTTCACCTTTGAAACCGCAAGCTTTGCCCTTGGCCTGATCCGCGTTGCGGGGATTGACGAGGTGGGGCGTGGCCCCCTTGCAGGCCCTGTCACCGCTGCCGCCGTGGTGCTGGACCCTGCGCGCATCCCGCAAGGTCTGCGCGATAGCAAGGCGCTGAACGCCGTTCGGCGAGAGGCGTTGGCGGCAGAGTTGGCCTTGGTGGCGGAAGTGTCGATTGCCCATGCCAGCGTGGAGGAAATCGACAGTTTGAACATCTTGCAAGCCAGCCTTTTGGCGATGGAACGCGCCGTGGCGGGCCTGTCACAGCCGCCCGACCACTGCCTGATCGACGGCAACAAAATCCCCGCAGGTCTGCGCGGGCGGGCCGAGGCGATCGTGAAAGGCGATGCGCGCAGCCTGTCAATTGCGGCCGCTTCGATCGTGGCCAAGGTGGCGCGTGATGCGATCATGACTGATTTGGCCAAAGAATTTCCCGGCTACGGATGGGAAAAGAACGCTGGATACCCCGCGCCTGCGCATCTGAAAGCGCTTCAAAATCTAGGGGTAACCCCATGGCATAGGCGTTCGTTCAAACCTGTACACAACATCTTGTATCAAGATAATTCTCTAACCCCTTGATTCAAAAAGATATTGACTGCGAATCACCTTTGAATCAAAATGCACTCAACAAGGGGCGATCAACGCCGCTGGAATTGAGGCAGACATGGCAACGAAAACCAAACCCGCAGAAGCGGTGACGCTTCCGCGCAACCAGATATTGGCGGGCGATTGCATTGAATTGATGCGCGCCCTTCCGGCAGGCTCGGTCGATCTGATCTTCGCCGACCCGCCCTATAATTTGCAATTGAAGGGCGATTTGCATCGCCCTGACAACAGCTTGGTCGATGCGGTAAATGACCACTGGGACCAGTTTTCCAGCTTTGCCGCCTACGACAGCTTTACCCGCGACTGGCTGGCCGCAGCGCGGCGGTTGTTAAAGCCCAACGGGGCGATTTGGGTGATCGGGTCGTATCACAACATCTTCCGCGTCGGGGCCGAGTTGCAAAACCAAGGATTTTGGCTGCTCAACGATGTGGTCTGGCGCAAGTCTAACCCCATGCCCAACTTTCGCGGCAAACGCCTGACCAATGCCCATGAAACCCTGATCTGGGCAGGTCGGGAAGAGGCCAGCAAATACACCTTCAATTATGAGGCCCTCAAAGCCTTAAATGACGGGGTGCAGATGCGCTCTGACTGGGTGCTGCCGATTTGCACGGGGCACGAACGCCTGAAAGACGAAAACGGCGACAAGGCACATCCGACGCAAAAGCCCGAAAGCCTGCTGCACCGCATTATCGTGGCCACCACCAACCCCGGCGATGTGATCTTGGACCCGTTCTTTGGCACCGGCACCACAGGGGCCGTGGCCAAGATGCTGGGCCGCGATTACATCGGGCTTGAGCGGGAAGAGCCATATCGCAAAGCCGCCCAAGCACGGATTGATCGCGTGCGGCGGTTGGATGCATCATCCTTGGAAACCACGGGCTCCAAACGGGGCGAACCGCGCGTGCCCTTTGGCCAAGTGGTCGAACGCGGGATGCTGCGCGCGGGGGAAGAGCTGTTTTCCATCGGCTCGCGCCATGTGGCCAAGGTGCGCCCCGATGGAACGCTGGTCGGCAATGATGTAAAAGGATCGATCCACCAAGTCGGCGCCCATCTGGAAGGCGCGCCCAGTTGCAATGGCTGGACCTACTGGCACTTCAAACGCGAGGGCAAGATGATCCCGATTGACATCCTGCGCCAACAAATCCGCGCCGAGATGGAAGCCGACGACGGCCGCAAGCACTAATCAAGCGCCCTGTCTCATACTCATGCCTGCCTGCGGCCCGCCCGCAAGGCCACCTCCCCGCCACGCTTTGCGCTGGCGGGGATTTTTACTTCGGATAAGCTGGCTAGAACCTGCTGATCAGAACTTGTTCGGATTGCCCGACAGGATGGTGCCCGTGCCGCCATCAACACCGTCCTTCACCCAAGTCACAGCATCGCCCACAATCTTGACATGCCAGCAATCGGCGGCAGCCCCTTCGTAGGTAAAGCACATGGTGTCGCCCTCGACAGCCCATTTTGCGGTGTAATCTTTGCCTTTGATGGTGCCGTCAGCCGCATAAAACTCGGCATAGGCGCCCGACGAGAGCATGCTGCCTTGCACAGTGTTGTCACCGATTGCAGCCTTGATGGCATCACCAGTGGCAAGGTCTTGGGCATAGGCAGGGGCGGCAATTAAGGCCAAAACGAGGGGCAGATATCGCAGCATAGTAGGTTCCTTTTTTGTTTCGCTTTTTATGTAAGTGCAGTTTTCACCCAGTCAAGCCACCGCGATCAGGGATGTTCAAATTCCGCTTGGGCCAAGCCAAGTCATGCGCCTTGCGCATCAAGGTAGGAAGATCATCGGCGCGAACGGCATTTGGTCCCTGAAACTCTCCACGCAGCGGGCGGGTTTCTTGGGGCAGTTCTGCCGTCAGAACGGTCAAGTCCAGATGAAAATGCGTGAAGGTATGGCGCACGATCCCCACCTTCTGCCACATTGCTTGCGCTGGGGCGTCGCCGTTTGACCCATCCCACCCGCTGCCCGGAAAGCCCAAGGTGCCGCCGAGCAGGCCCTTATCCACCCGTCTTTCCAACAAAATCGCCCCATCGGTGCGGCGACCCAGCCAAACTTGGCCAGTGCGGGTGGGCTTGGCGGCCTTGGCCAATTTGCGCGGAAGATCAGCCGCGATGCCCTGCGCGCGGGCTTGGCATCCGGCCATCCATGGGCAAATGGCACAGGCGGGTTGGCGCGGGGTGCAGATCGTGGCCCCTAGGTCCATCACGGCTTGCGCGTAATCGCCCGCGCGCGTCTTGGGAGTTAGAGAGGCTGCTGCGCCGATCAGTTCTGGCTTGGCCAAGGGCAGCGGGGTTTGAATGGCAAAAACCCGGGCCATGACGCGTTCTACATTGCCGTCCACCACCACCTCTGCGCGGTCAAAGGCGATGGAAGCGATGGCTGCAGCGGTATAGGGGCCAACGCCGGGCAAGGCGCGCAACGAAGCAAGGTCAGCCGGAAAGACCCCGCCATGCCGCGCCATAACGGCGCGGGCACAGGCCAAAAGGTTGCGGGCGCGGGCATAATATCCAAGCCCCGCCCATTGGGCCATCACGGCCCCATCCTCGGCCGCAGCCAGTGCGTGAACAGTGGGCCACAGGGCGGTAAATCGGGCGAAATAGGCTTTCACAGCCGCCACGGTGGTTTGTTGCAGCATCACCTCGGACAGCCAGATCCGGTAGGGATCGGGCACTTGCCCTGCACCACGCGCCGCAGGCCTGATCCGCCACGGCAAATCGCGGCCATGCGCATCGTACCACGCCAGCAGGCTTTGGGCACTCGGTGTCACGTCACGCAATGTTTATCCCCTTTGATGACGCAATCCGCTGGCAGGTTGCCCCGCGCAAGGAGTACATTAGAGCAAATTCAAGGCAGGACCAGATGGCCCGCAAACCCGCAAACCCAGATGCCCCACCCGCCCGCCGTATGCGCGGGTTTGAGCCAGCAGCGCATCTGTTGACCCAGCGCATCCGCACCGCTGGAGAGGCGCGGGGTTTTGCCGTATCCCGCCTGCTGACGGGCTGGGACGAAATTGCGGGCGACTTGGCCGCCACCACCCGTCCGGTAAAAATAAATTACGGGCGCGAGGGGTTGGGGGCCACTTTGACGCTGCTGGTCACATCAGCTCTGGCACCGATGGTCCAGATGCAATTGCCGCGCCTGATCGAACGGGTCAACGCAGCCTATGGCTATGCCGCCATCACGCGCATCACGCTAACCCAAACCGCCGCGACCGGCTTTGCCGAAGGCCAGACCCCGTTTTCCGACCCGCCCAAGGTGATAGAACCCGATCCCCACCTGACAGCCAAAGCCCATGCCTTGGCGCAGCCCATTCAAGACCAAACCCTGCGTCAGGCCCTTGAACACTTGGGCCAGAACATCTTAACTCGGCGCAACATCACAAAAGGCTAGATCCCATGACCCTGACCCGCCGCAGCCTGCTGACCTTGACCTCGTGCCTCGCCGCTGTGACGGCAGCGGGCGGATGGGCCCATGCCGCCACGACATCTCCCGATCTGGTGGCCCCGCCTGCCGATGCCATCAAAGACTATGCCTTGGGCAGCCCCGATGCCAAGGTGAAGATCGTGGAATACCTATCCTTCACCTGCCCGCATTGCGAGCATTTCCATGCCGAGATTTTCCCCAAGCTGAAGGCCGATTACATCGACACCGGCAAAGTGGTGATCGAATATCACGAGGTCTATTTTGACCAGATGGGCCTGCTGGGGGCTATGCTGGCGCGCTGCGGCGGCGAGATGCGCTATTTCGGCTTGACCGATATGCTGTTTGACAAGCAGCGCGATTGGGCCGCCGCCGAAAGCATTGACGCCGCCGTGGTTGAGCTGAAGAAATTTGCCCGCGCTGCTGGCATGAACGATGCCGATGTTGACACCTGCCTGCAGGACCAAAAGATGGCCGAGGCGCTTGTGGCGCATTATCAGGCCAATATCGCTAAGGATTATCCCGGCGACACGTTCAAAGGCACGCCGTCCTTCATCATCAACGGGGCGCAATATGCCAACATGCCCTATGACGAGATGAAAAAGATCATTGACGCCGAGCTTGCCAAGTAGATGACCCCGTTAGACGGCGTAAAGGTGGTCGAACTGGCCCGCATTCTGGCTGGCCCTTGGGCCGGTCAAACCCTGTCCGATCTGGGCGCCGAGGTGATCAAGGTCGAGGCCCCCGAAGGCGACGACACCCGCCGCTGGGGCCCGCCCTTTATCACCCAAGGCGAAGACACCTCTGCCGCCTATTTCTATGCCACCAACCGCGGCAAAACATCCATCACCTGCGATTTTCGCACGATTGAGGGGCAGCAGAAGGTTCGCGACTTGGTGGCGGACGCCGATGTGCTGATCGAGAATTTCAAAGTGGGCGGGCTGGCGAAATACGGGCTGGATTATGAAAGCCTGCGCCAGATCAACCCGCGTCTGATCTATTGTTCGATCACGGGGTTCGGGCAAACAGGCCCCTATGCCCACCGCGCGGGCTATGATTTCATCATTCAGGGCATGTCGGGCCTGATGTCGGTCACGGGTGAACCAGACGGGCAGCCGCAAAAGGTGGGCGTGGCGGTGACTGACATTTTCACTGGGGTCTATTCCGCCACAGCGATCTTGGCGGCTTTGGTGCAGCGTGGGCGCACGGGGGTGGGCCAGCACATCGACATGGCGCTGTTGGATGTGGCGACCGCGATCATGGCAAATCAGGCGCTGAACTATCTTACCACGGGCAGCCCCCCGGGGATGATGGGCAACGCCCATCCCAATCTTGCACCCTATGCCGTGTTTGACTGTGCCGATGGCTGGATCATCCTTGCCACGGGAAATGACGCGCAATATCGCAGACTTTGCACCCTGCTTGGCCTGCCCGATATGGCGCAAGCGCCGGAATTCACCACCAACGCCCTGCGCATCGCCAACCGGGCGGAAATGACCCGACGCCTAACCGAAGGCACGCGCCGCTTTGACAAGCTGGCCCTTCTGGCTGCGTGCGAGGCCGAGGGCGTCCCAGCCGGGCCGATCAACGACCTTAAGGCGGTCTTTGAAGACCCCCAAGTCATCGCGCGCGGCTTGCAGATCGCGCCAGACGGCATCCCGGGATTACGCAGTCCTATGACCTTTTCAGGCGCAGACTTGTCATTGGGCCGCACTGCCCCAAAACTAGGCCAAAGCGACGCTGGATAAGCGCCGAGGTGACCCTTTCATCCAGACCCTGGCCCTTGGGGCGCGGGCGGCCAGTCTCGCGCAGCCAGATTCGACTTAAGTAGCAGTACCAAAGGGTGAAAACAGCAACTTACCAGCAAGCCCCGCTTTGCAGCACTGATGGGCGCCTTGGGGTGCCGCTCAAGGTCACTTAGAAGCATTGTGCGAAGGGTAACAAATTTTTGATTTTCTATCCATAAGTTTATACTTTAGATTTCTTTGAAGACACGCCAAGTAATTTCCTTTAGGTCCTAGCGCGCCATCACATTTCACCGTCTTTTTTCCGAGGTCCTCATGACACACAACGTCAAGATTAATGTTGGTCAACGCCCGATCGCGTCTGTCGATACCATACTAGACAGCGGCATCTTGGATCCAAGAAGGTCCATTCCCACCCCCCTCATTTTCACCGGAACTGACGCCAATGACTTTGTGCCCGGCGGAGACGGCAATAACATGTACCATGGCGGTGCCGGCAATGACACTCTGTTCGGTGGCTATGACTTCGACACGCTTGTTGGTGACGAGGGTTCCGACGAGTTGTATGGAAATGATGATGATGACTTCCTCGACGGCAGGGACGGCGACGACACGCTTGAGGGCGGCGATGGGAACGACCAGTTATACGGTGGCACGGGCAATGATTTGCTGGTCGCCGGCGCAGGCGACGATAACATGATCGACTTTGATGGCGGCGATGACCTCCTTTACGGTGATGAAGGGGCTGACCAATTGTCGGGCTACGCCGGAAATGACCTGCTTTACGGTGGGGTCGGCAATGACAATATTTTTGGCGGTGCAGACAACGACTCACTCTACGGCGGTGGCGATCATGACCTGATGGCCAGTGGCGACGGCGACGACCTGTTGAATGGCGGCACAGGCAATGACAGCATGACGGGCGGTCAGGGCAACGATACTTATGTGGTGAACAGCGCCGGGGATGTCGTTTCAGAATCGATCGGGGAAGGCAGGGACACAGTCCGGTCCTCAATAAGCTACGATCTCGGCGAAGATCTTGAAATCCTGATTTTAACCGGCACGGGGAATATGACCGGGAATGGCAACGGGTCGCACAATGCGATCACGGGCAACGCTGGCGACAACACCCTGTCGGGGGGCGGTGGTAACGACACGATCAACGGCGGGGCCGGGGCTGACTGGATGCTTGGCGATGCCGGCGATGATACCTTTATCGTCGACAACACGGGCGATCTTGCTGTTGATGCCCTAAGGTCTGAACTTAACCAAGATGACCCCTTTGAGCCGTATATGGTCTTCTTTCAAGACGGCATAGACACCGTCAAAGCGTCGGTCAGTTATACCATCAGCGAAAACATCGAAATCCTGTGGCTGACCAGCAGCGCCATCAACGGCACCGGCAACGCACTGGACAACACGCTGAGGGGGAACGACGCCAACAACACGCTGGCAGGCCTCATTGGCAATGACACGCTGTTTGGTGGGCTGGGCAACGACACTTTGGACGGCGGTGTTGGCAACGACACCCTGATCGGCGGATTTGGTGACGACACCTTTGTCGTCGACATGATCGGCGACAAAGTGTTTGAAGTCAGCGGCCAAGGCACCGATACCGTCTTGTCGTCGATCAATTATACCCTTGGGATCAATGTCGAAAACCTGACGCTGACGGGAAGTGATCCCCTTTCCGGCACGGGCAATGCGCTGGGCAACGTGATCACCGGCAACCTTGGCAACAACCGGTTGACAGGGGCTGGCGGCAATGACGCGCTGAATGGCGGCGCGGGCAATGACCTGCTGAACGGTGGGGCGGGCAACGACACACTCTATGGCGGCGCTGACAATGACACGCTTTATGCTGGTCTTGACGGGGATGACCAACTCTATGGGGATGAAGGCAACGACATTCTCATTGGCAGCACCGGCGCTGATACACTGGCTGGCGGGGCCAATAATGACAGATTGACTGGTGGTGCTCAGGCGGATGCGTTTGTGTTCAACACAAATGGCGGTGTAGACCGTATCACCGACTTTGCCTCTGGCAGCGATCACATCCAAATTGCGGCCACTTTGGTCGACATCCTGGGTGGTACGAGTGCCCTGACGGCACAGTCGTTCTATGCCGCAGACGGCGCTGTGGCGGGGCATGATGCCGACGACCGGCTGATCTACAACACCAGAACCGGTGCGCTGTATTGCGACGCCGACGGCAGCAATGCCGGGGCCGCGGTGCAAATCGCTGTGCTGGATAGGGCGGGTGGTGTGGTGCCGGTGCTGCAGTACGCAGACTTTATCTTCGGCTAGGCAAAAGTAAGACAGCGTGCCGGCGCTTTGCCGGCACGCCGTTCCAAGCATAACCGCCTTGTCTTTGGGCTTGCATCTGGGCGCTCAAGTTACATGCGCTGATGCAACATCATACCCTTTTCAAGGTCAGACCGACTGCATAGCAGCACCACCCCAAAGCGGGGCCAACCCCTGCAGCACAAGTGAGGGAAAGCCAGCGGTGATGCGCAAGGGCACGGTTCGCAGGGCCGCTCGTCAAGCGGAACGCGGCCCTGTGCAGCCACGGTGCCTGAAGTGGGATAAATCGCGCCATATCTCTCAAAAGTGTATAAAATAACTACCCTAAAGTTTATAAATTTTCCACTTATGAAGTGACAGGTCCCAAATTTTTTGGCAAAGGTTCTCCCGTGCAAATTCTGCACCTTCTTTCCACGAGGATATTATGACGACTATTAACATTAATAACCCCTTCCCCCAGATCGAAACCTTCACCCCTGTGGATGGCGGCATCGGCAATGACCGGCTTTACGGCGGCATCGGCCGTGACCTGATGTCCGGCGGCGATGGTGCTGACCGGCTTTACGGCGGTGGCGGCGACGACACGCTTTCCGGCGACAACGGCAACGACCGGCTTTTCGGCGACGAAGGCAGTGACATGCTTTACGGCGGCCTCGGCCTTGATACGCTTTATGGCGGCACGGGTTCTGACATGTTGTATGGCGGGGATGATAATGACACCCTATCTGGCGACGATGGTGACGACGCGCTTTATGGCGGCGATGGGAACGACGAGTTCTATGGCGGCAAAGGCAATGACACTCTTTTTGGCGGCGCAGGCGGCGATAACCTGATGGACGTCGAAGGCGGCGATGACCTTTTTTATGGTGAAGACGGGGTTGACCAATTGTCGGGCTACGTTGGCAATGACGTGCTTTATGGCGGGGCTGGTCGTGACAATCTTTTTTTGGCGGCGTAGACCAAGACTCACTCTACGGCGGTGCCGATAATGACCTGATGGGTGGCGGCGACGGCAACGACCTGTTGGACGGCGGCACAGGCAATGATAGCATGATAGGCAATTTCGGCGACGACACCTATGTGGTTGACAGTGCGAATGACTACATTATCGAAAGGGTCGGCCAAGGCAACGATACGATCCTATCGTCCGTCAATTACACCCTGCGGTACGATACAGATGTCGAGAACCTGACCCTGACGGGCAACGCCATCATCGGCACCGGCAACGATTTAAATAACCTGATCATAGGGAACGGCAGCGCAAACGTCCTCAATGGTCTTGGGGGCAATGACACGATCGATGGCGGTGCTGGTAACGACACCATGACCGGCGGGACGGGCAACGATGTCTATATGGTGGACGCCAGGGGTGATGTCGTTTCCGAAGGTTCGGCTGTCAATGACGGTACCGATACAGTCTTTTCCTCGATCAGTTATACGCTGAGTGCAAATGTCGAAAACCTGATGCTGACAGGCAGTGAAAACCTATTTGGCAACGGCAGTGAATTGAACAACGTGATCATGGGCAACGCTGGCAACAACGATCTGCAAGGGTTGGACGGCAATGACACGATTCATGGCGGCGATGGGAACGATCAGTTCTACGGCGGCAAAGGCAATGACTCGCTTCTTGGCGGCGCAGGCGGCGATAACATCATGGACGTCGATGGTGGCGACGACGTCCTTTATGGTGAAGACGGGGCTGACCAATTGTCAAGCTACGCGGGCAATGATGTGCTTTATGGTGGGGTTGGGAATGACAACCTTTTGGCCGGCGCAGACCAAGACACACTTTACGGCGGTGCCGATGATGACCTGATGCGCGGCGGCGACGGCAACGACCTGCTGGATGGTGGCACAGGCAGTGACAACATGATCGGCAATTTCGGCGACGACACCTATGTGGTCGACAGTGGGCTTGACGCTGTTTTCGAAAGGGTCGGCGAAGGCTACGATACAGTCCTATCGTCCGTCGATTTCACCCTGCGGCAGAATACAGATGTTGAGAACCTGACCCTGACGGGCAACGCCATCATCGGCACCGGCAATGATCTAAGCAACACGATCATAGGGAACGGCAGCGATAACGTTCTCTCCGGTCTTGTGGGCAATGATACGATCGATGGCGGTGCTGGGAATGACGCTTTGCATGGCGGAACAGGCCATGACATCTTGACGGGTGGCGATGGAGCCGACACGTTTGTGTTCGACACAAATGGTGGTTTGGACCGTATCACCGACTTCATCTCTGGCAGCGATCACATCCAAATTGCGGCCACTTTGGTCAGAACCCTAGGCGGTACAGGTGCCCTGACGGCACAATCGTTCTATGCGGCAGACGACGCCGTGGCGGGGCATGATGCCGACGACCGGCTGATCTACGACACCAAAACCGGCGCGCTGTATTACGACGCCGATGGCAGCAATGCCGGGGCCGCGGTGCAAATCGCTGTGCTGGATATGGCGGGCGATGTGGTGCCAATGCTTCAGTACGAAGACTTTATCTTCGGCTAACGGCTAAGGGCAGATCACTACCGCATCTTAAACAGCAGCGGACGGCGGGGCACACCCTGCCGTCCGTTTTACTTTACGCGCAGACCGAACGCTGCGGGCAGAAACTGTCTAAAATTTGCAGCCTTAACCCGATCTTTATGATTTTCGATGACCCTGCGCCCTAGGCCGGATTTCCAAGGATTGGATGCGAAGACTTAGGCCAATTCCATTCATTAGATATCAAGGGCTCAGAATAATCATGGCTTCGATATATGGCACGGCGGGAAATGACACATCAAGCCCTGGGTCCACGGCTGATACATATTACGGCTACGGAGGTAACGACCAGCTGTACGGCGGGGATGCCAATGACACACTTTATGGCGGTGATGGCGATGACACGCTGAGCGGGGATGCCGGCAATGACTCGATGGTGGGCGAGGCGGGCAATGACACCTATGTGGTGGACAGCACTGCCGACACCGTGGTCGAAAATGCCAACGAAGGCACGGACAACGTGTCATCCTCGATCACCTATACGCTTGGCACCAATGTCGAAAACCTAACACTCACGGGCACCAATGCCATCAACGGCACTGGCAATGATCTTAACAATTTAATCTTGGGCAACACGGCGGCCAACCTGCTGAATGGTGGTTTGGGCGATGACACGCTTGATGGCGGAGAGGGGAATGACACGCTCAACGGCGCAACTGGCGCCGACACGCTTTATGGTGGTCTAGGCGATGACAACTATGTCGTCGATTCCACGGGCGACAGCGTGACCGAAAGTGCCGACCAAGGCACCGATAAGGTCAGGGCCACGATCACCTACACCTTAGGGGATAATCTTGAAAACCTTCAGCTGACGGCGAACACCCACATCAATGGCACCGGCAATAGCCTGAATAACACCATCACGGGCGCGAACGGCAACAACGCGCTTTATGGTTTGGACGGCGACGATACATTGTTCGGCGGGTCTGGCAACGACACCTTGGTGGGCGGGGCGGGCAATGATTCGATGGTTGGCGGCGCGCACGATGACACCTATGTGGTGGACAGCACCAATGACATCGTTGTCGAAGATGCCAGTGCCGGCGACGATACCGTTCAGGCATCGTTCAGCTACACCCTGACAGACAATGTCGAAGATCTGGTTCTGACGGGGACTGAAAATCTTACCGGCACCGGCAACGCGCGGTACAATAGGCTGACCGGCACGAACGGCAACAATGCGCTTTACGGGGCGGATGGCAATGACTCACTCTATGGCGGGCAAGGCGACGACACGCTGGATGGCGGTAACGACTTTGACGAGATGTGGGGTGGCCTTGGCGATGACATCTATGTGGTCGAGTCTGGCGACGATGATCTGGTCTTCGAAAATGCGGACGAAGGCGTGGATACTGTCCAATCCTCGGCCAGTTACGACCTGACGGACAATGTCGAAAACCTGATCATGACGGGTGCCGTGGGCCTGCACGGCGAGGGGAACGCCCTGAATAACGTGATCACCGGAACCATCGGCGACGACATTCTAGAGGGTAAGGGCGGCGATGACACCCTTTATGGCGGGGAGGGCAATGACCAACTTTGGGGCGGATTAGGAGATGACACCTTTGTGGTCGACGCTACGGGCGATCTTGTTTCCGAAGTTGCAGACGCGGGCAACGATACGGTACTTTCTTCGGCGGCCTTCGTGCTGGATGTGCATGTCGAAAACCTCACGCTTACCAGCACTGGCGATACCACTGGCACCGGCAATAGCCTGAACAATGTGATCACCGGCAACACTGGCGACAACACGCTTGACGGTGCCGCGGGCGACGACACGATGGCGGGCGGCCTGGGCAATGACACTTACATCGTCGACTCTTCGGCAGACGTTGTAACCGAAACGGCCGATGCGGGCACGGATAAGGTCAGATCCTGGATCACCTACACCCTGGGTGCCAACCTTGAAACCTTGAAACTGATCGAATCAAACGACATTGACGGCACCGGAAATGCGCTGGACAACGTGATCACGGGCAATTCCGGGAAAAATACGCTACAGGGCGCAGAAGGCAACGACGAGCTGAACGGCCTAGGCGGAAACGACGTCCTCTACGGCGGTGAGGGTAACGACACGCTTTATGGCGGAGACGGAAACGACACGCTTTATGGCGGCAACGGGGAAAACACGCTTGCGGGCGGACGGCACAATGACACCTACGAGGTCAGCGCAATCACCGATGGCATTGCCGAGGCTGCCGACGAGGGCACGGATGAGGTCAAATCTTCGATCAGCTACACCCTAGGCGCCAACCTTGAAAACCTGGAACTGACCGGCACCGACACCATCGACGGCACCGGAAACGCCCTGAACAACCTGCTCACAGGCAATTCCGTCAGCAACGCCCTCCACGGCGGGGATGGGGATGACACCCTAGAAGGCCGCAACGGCAACGACGCGCTTTATGGCGGTGCGGGCGACGACATGCTTGATGGCGGCTTGGGCGCCGACACGCTGGCAGGTGACTTGGGCAATGACACCTACGTGGTCAACGCCTCCACAGATGTGGTTTCCGAGGCGGCCAATGCGGGCACGGATGAGGTCAGATCCGAGGTCACCTACACTCTGGGCGACAACTTTGAAATCCTGACACTGACCGGCATGGGCAACACCGTCGGCACCGGAAATGGATTGAGCAATTCGATCACGGGCAATTCGGGCAACAATGCGCTTTACGGTGGCGAGGGCGAAGATGAGTTACACGCCGGCGAAGGTGACGACTTGCTTGACGGTGGCGATGGCGAGGACGGCCTGAATGGCGAAGGCGGTGATGACACGTTGTACGGCGGGTTCGGCTATGACGCTATGTCGGGGGGCGACGGGAACGACTTGCTTTATGGCGGCGAGGGCGATGACCAAGATGATCTATGGGGCAACTTGGGTGATGATGCGCTGTACGGCGGCGAGGGTGCCGATTTGATTTTCGGTGGGGAGGGCAACGATACGATTTTCGGCGGAAGCAACGACACGCTTTATGGCGGGCTGAACGATGATACCTATGTGGTCAACGCCGCTCCAGATTTCATTACCGAGGCCGCCGATGAGGGCACGGATGAGGTCAAATCCTCGATTACCTACACCCTGGGCGACAACCTTGAAACCCTGACACTGACCGGCACCGGCACCATCGACGGTACTGGAAATGCGCTGAACAACGTGATCACGGGCAATTCTGGCAACAACGCGCTCTACGGTGGCCAAGGAAATGACACGCTTTATGGCGGTGACGGCAGCGACGCACTCTACGGCGGAGAGGGCAATGACACGCTTGATGGCGGCACTGGCGCCGACACGCTGGCGGGTGGGCTGGGCGATGACACCTTTATGATCAACGCCTCCAAATATTTCATTACCGAGGCTGCCGATGAGGGCACGGATGAGGTCAAATCCTCGATCGCCTACACTCTGGGTGACAACCTTGAAAACTTGGAACTGACCGGCGCCGGCAACATCGAAGGCACTGGAAATGCGCTGAACAACGTGATCACAGGCAATTCTGGCAATAACGCGCTGTACGGCAGCGATGGCTCAGACGTGCTTTATGGCGGTGACGGCGATGACACATTGGATGGTGGCGCGGACGCAGACAGCCTGTCCGGCGGCGCGGGTAACGACCTTTACATGGTGGAGAGCGGCACTGATAGCGTGATCGAGGCGGACAATGAGGGCACCGATAGCGTCCTATCGTCGGTCAGCTATACCCTGACCGATGCCTGTGAGAACCTCATCCTCACCAGCGCAGGGGCATTGACCGGCACAGGAAATAATCTTGCCAACTCGATCACCGGCACCGATGCCGATAATACCCTAAATGGTCTGAAAGGTTCAGACACGCTGTTTGGGAACGACGGGGACGATACGCTTTACGGCGGGGCGGATGCAGACGTCTTATTCGGCGGCGCGGGGGCAGATGTTCTGTATGGACGTGTCGGCGATGACCAGATGACCGGCGGTGACGGGGATGACGTTTATTGCGTCAACAGCACCGGCGACCAGGTGATCGAAACCGGGACGACCGGACATGACAGGGTCTATGCTTTTGTCGGTTTCACCCTTGCAGACGGGGTCGAGGATCTGACCTTGATCGGAGAAACAGAGGTCAGCGCAACTGGGAACGCGCTGGAAAATACTCTTATCGGCAGTCTGGGGTCCAACACCCTTTTTGGTCAAGGCGGGGCCGATGTCTTATATGGACGCACCGGCCTAGATACTCTGGATGGTGGCGAAGGGGCCGACTGGATGGCAGGCGGCGCGCAAAACGACACCTACGTTGTTGATAATACCGCCGACCTTGTGGTCGAATACGCCGGCAAAGGGATCGATTTGATCATAGCTTCTGTCAGTTACACCCTTTCAGCCAATGTTGAGGCACTGGAACTCACCGGCAGTTTGGCACGGAACGGCATAGGCAACAGAGAGGACAATACGCTGACCGGCAACGCCGAAGATAACGGTTTAAGCGGTCTTGGGGGGAACGACACATTGGTGGGCGGGGACGGTGCTGACCATTTGGCGGGGGGGGCTGGCGATGATATTTTGACGGGCGGCGCAGGGTTGGATGTTTTTGTCTTTGATAAACTTGGGGGCCTTGACCACATAGCCGACTTTACGTCTGCCACAGATCACATCCAGATTTCCGCAAAATTAGTTGCGGCTTTGGGGGGCACACAAGCCTTGCTCGAGACCTGTTTTTACGCCGCCTCTGGCGCTGTGACCGCGCAGGATGCTGATGATCGTCTGATCTATAACACCAGCACCGGTGCATTATATTATGACGTTGACGGCGCTGGAAGGCGTGCTGCGGTGCAATTCGCGGTGCTGGACCTCGCCTCAGATAGTGTACCAGCCTTGAGTTTTGGCGATTTTATCTTTGCGTAACCAAGCAGGGCAGCCACCCCCGACAAAGCGCGGGTCAGTTCTTAACCTTGATCCGCGCGAATTGATCGCCTAAATTATCCACCTCGCGGCGGGCGTCTTGCAGGTTTTCCAATGCGGCACTCAACCGGGCCTCGGTTTGGGCGATTTGGTCCATCAACTCCGCTTCGCGTTGTTCTAGGTACAAAATCGCCTGATCGCGGGCTTCTTCGGCCGCGTGCAGGGATTGGGCCAACAGGTCCATCTCGGCGATGTCGCCACCCGCCATGCGCGAAAAGCGGTGCATCAGCCAATAGGTGAACCAGCCCAAGGCAAAAGCCAAAAGCAAGATAACGGCGGTGACAAGGATCAATTGGATGCGGTTCATAACGTTTGTCTGGTCCTTAGAGCGCGGGCCGTCAAGGGCCGGGGTTAGCCCTTAGGGCGACTGGGGGGTCTGATCGTGGGCGCTTGTGGGGCAAGGGGCGTGCCATCGGGGGCGGTTTCGATCGCAGACTTGGCCCCCTGCCCAGCCGCCGCCCCTTTGGTGGCCTTGATCAGGGTAAACTCAATCCGCCGGTTCGTTTCACGCCCCACTTCGGTTGCGTTATCCGCGATGGGCAGGCTTTCACCGTAGCCCACCGCGCGCATCCCCGACACATCAACCTGACGATCTAACAGCGCCATCAAAACAGCTTGGGCTCGCCCGTGGCTTAGCGCCAGATTGCCTTGGGTCGAGCCTTGGGCGTCAGTATGCCCGCCAATCTCGATCTTGATGGCCGCGCAGTTTTTGAAGGCCTTCGCCAAAGCCCCCATGGCCGCGAAGGATGCAGCGTCAAGCGCAGCCGACCCGGGGTCAAAGCTGATCTTATGCGACGATTGAACAGTTTGCGCCCGTTCAAGACATTCCTGCGGGGTAGGCAACCCCTCCATCGGGTCCAACGCCTTGTCATAGTGCACGTCGACCTTGAAGGGTCGGCCCTGCCCTAGCCGGTCCGACAAAATCTGCGAGACTTTGTCGGAGGCCGTCTTTTGGCCCGAAATCCCCGTCACCTCGACTGTGTTTTGAAAGACCTGCACTTTACCTGAGTCCAAAACCGCCAAAGCCTGCAGACCCGCCATCACCCGCTCCGTCCAGCCTTCGGGCAAGCTTGGGTCAGGCGTCGTTGCCACATAGACCTTGTTCGCGCCAAAGAGCGCCTTGGCAAAGCTGGTCACCACATTTTGCATCAAGCTGTCACCCAAGCGCCCACGCAATTCTGCGTTGTGGGTCTTGGGGTCAAGCACGGCGGCAAACTCAGCTGTGACAATGGAAGGGGCAGTTTCGGCCTGTTCGACCCGCTTGGCTTCCAGCGAAAAGACATCCGGCAAGTTTGCCCGCAAGGCGCCAATGGCGCTGTCAAAGCTGTCTTGGCTGACGGTCTCGGCCGCCAAAAGGGTGATGTCGGCATCCGAAAACGTCACCGTTCCCGCCCCCATCTTTGCAAGTGCCGCCATAGAATCCGAGGTCGCTTGCGCCCAAGAGGGGCTGGGCACGCCCATCCCCACGGTGCAGGTCAAATCACCCTTGGCCCCCGCAGCGACTGCCGCCGCCAAAATACGC
Organism: Paracoccaceae bacterium; assembly: GCA_947468085.1. Classification (GTDB taxonomy): domain Bacteria; phylum Pseudomonadota; class Alphaproteobacteria; order Rhodobacterales; family Rhodobacteraceae; genus Stagnihabitans. Next base: position 24,585 of record CANIKY010000030.1, read on the forward strand.
GCGCGCGCGCCATCCGTATCAGCCGAGCAGGCATCAAACCGCGCCCCTCCCGCGTCGATCACAAAACGCAGGGTGAAGGGCGTCAAAACCGGACGCGGGGCTGTGATTGTGGTGGTCACAGCCAAGCCCTGCGGGGTGGCCTGATCCAAGACCGCCTCAAACTGGCGCTTTTCTGCTTCAGACCCCGCGATGGCGATAATCTCCACCCCATCAACCGAGATCGAAATCTTGGCGCGGGGCAATAGCTTTAGGGCGGTAAGCCCAAACCGCAGCGCGTCCTCCCACTGGGGTGGGGCGGGATAGGCTGCGGTTTCCAGCATATCGGTGGCTGCCCGGACAGATGGAATTGCGGCTGCAGCCTCTGCCAATTGGGCCTTGCCGTCACCCTCGGGCAAAAGACCGATCAGTTGCACCCCGTCATCATTGCGCATCATCTCTACAGAAAAGCGTGGGGGAGCCACTACTTTGGCTGGTTCTACGGTGAAATCGTCGTGCAAACGGCCAGAATCCACCAAGCTTCCCGCCAAGTTGACAGCTGCAAAACGCTGCGCCTCGGTAGGCGCCGTGCCAGAGAGCGAGACGATCAGCCCATCGGTGGCGACATGGGCCCATGGGTAGCCACTCGTCAACATGCGCGTGCGGATGACTTCGGCGGTGCGGCTTTCGACGACGACAGCCAGCCCCCAGCCCACCAAAACGGCCAAAACTGTAGCCAGCACAAAACAAACCCCTGCCAGTGCCCAAGCCAGCACCGGTTGTTGCAGGGATGGCGTCTTAGTGGCGGGCAGCACGGCCAAGGGCGAAACCTCCAACGCTAAGCATAACGATTAGCCGCTTGGGCGCGGGCCTTCAATCAAAGAGCCGCCGCCACGGCAAGAAACAGCGCAGCCCACAGGCCCGCATCGCGGTTGCGGCGAAATTCGCGCAGGCAAGAGGTTGCATCGTCAAGGTCCAATCGCCGCATTTGCCCCACCATGTACCAGCCAAAGACGCCTATCCCCAAAAGCGCCACGGCAAGCTGCAAGCCCTCAGCCTGCGCCAGCACAACCGCCACCGCCATAAGCACCAGCGTGGCAACAATAAAACCCCATAGCCAAGTCCTGCTGGCATCCCCAAACAACCGCGCTGTCGATTTGACACCAATCAGCGCGTCGTCATCCTTGTCTTGATGGGCATAGATCGTGTCGTAATAAAGCGTCCAAGCGATCCCAGATGCGTAAAGCGCCACGGACGCGCCATCCACCCGCCCCAGATGGGCGGCAAAAGCCAAAACCGCACCCCAGTTGAAAGCCAACCCCAAAAACACCTGCGGCCACCATGTAAACCGTTTGGCAAAAGGATAAATCGCCACCAACCCTAGCGAGGCCACCCCCAAGCCCACCGAAAGCCAGTTGTAGCTGAACAAGATCAGCGCCGCAGCCACCGCCTGTGCTATCATCCAAACGACAGCCCCGCGCACCGAAACCGCCCCTGAAGGAAGCGGGCGGCTTTTTGTCCGCGCCACGGCGGCGTCGATATGGCGGTCGGTGATGTCGTTCCATGTACACCCCGCCCCGCGCATCAAAAAAGCGCCAAGGCCGCACGATACCCCCAGCCAAAGATCCCACATGCCAAACCCGCTTTCCAAAGCGGCAAGCGCTATGCCCCACAGGCAGGGGATCAGCAAAAGCCAAGTGCCAATGGGCCGGTCAGCGCGGCTTAGCCGCAGATAGGGTCGGGTCACGGATGGCGCGTAAAGGTCCACCCAATTGCCCTTGGGCGCATCGGCCACGCTTTGGCCCTCTGGCATTTTGGCGGTTTGGCGCATAGGGTTCTTCTTATGACAGAGACACGCATCAGGCTTTATGTAGATCAACCACTGGCGGCGGGGCAAGCCGTGGCCTTGGGCGAGGGGCAGTCGAATTACCTGTTCAACGTGATGCGCTTGGGCGTCGGGGCCCACGTCAAACTGTTCAACGGGCAAGACGGCGAATGGCTGGCCGTCGTGGAACACGCAACCAAGCGCCAAGGCATCCTGCGCTGTACCACGCTGTCTGCCCCCTTGATCCCACCGCCCGATTTATGGCTGTTGTTCGCGCCGATCAAAAAGGCCCGCACGGATTTCATCGTGGAAAAGGCGGTGGAACTGGGGGCCGCGCGTATTCTGCCTGTTCAAACCCGCTTTACCAACGAACGCGTCCGCGAAGACAAACTGCGCGCCCATGCGGTTGAGGCTGCCGAGCAATGCGAGGCCACCTATGTGCCCCCCGTCGATGACGTAATCCCCCTCGACAAGCTTTTGGCCAAATGGCCCCCCACCCGCCGTATCCTATGGGCCGACGAAGGGTTGCAAGGCCGCACCGCCCTGCTGCAAGCAGCCCCCGGCCCTTGGGCCATCCTGATCGGCCCCGAAGGCGGCTTTGCCCCCGAAGAACGCACCAAGCTGCGGGCCCTGCCCTTTGTCACCCCCATCAGCCTAGGCCCCCGCATCTTGCGCGCTGATACGGCGGCAGTCGCGGCGTTGACGCTGTGGCAGGCAACACTGGGGGATTGGCTATGACCCCCGCCGTTCCCGCCGACTTGGCCGAGATTGACGCCTTTCTGTCTGCCCATGTGACCTGTGCCATGTTCCCCCTGACCAACCTGCGCCAGCATGGGATATCGGGCGATGACCCGCAGCCGCAACATCTGTGGTTGATGCGTGAGGCGGGGCAAGTAACTGATGTGCTGGCCCTGACCCATGCGGGCATGGTGCTGCCTGTGCTGCCCTCTGCCCGATACAAAACCGCCGCCCGTGTTCTGGCGGGGCGCACGGTGTCAGGCATCATCGGGCGGCAGGATTGGGCGCGGGGGGTGGAGAAGGCCTGCGGGCTGCATGGCCCCTATACGCTGAACCGAGACGAGCCGCATTTTGCACTAGACCTGCCCGACCTGCACCTGCCTGAAGGCACAGGCCAGACCGTCCCCCTCGCCCAAGCGCCTGCAGACACGATCAAATCTTGGATCCACGCCTATATGATCGAAGCACTCAACACCCCCAAAGCCCAAGCCGAAACCGAGGTGTTTACCCGCTACGACCGCTATGTCGCGGCAGGTAGCCATGTGGTGCTGATGGATGGAAGCCAACCCCTTGCCATGTGCGGTTTTAACGCCCGCCTACCGCTGATCGTGCAGGTGGGCGGGGTTTACACGCCCCCCGCCTTACGCGGCCAAGGCCACGCCCGCCGCGCTATTGGGCAGCATCTGGCCCAAGCGCGCGCAGCAGGGGTGCAGCGGGCGGTGTTGTTTTCTGCGTCAGAGCAGGCATCAAACACCTACCGCGCTTTGGGCTTTTCTCAGATTGGCCAATGGACATTGCTGTTGCTGGCCAACCCGCAGGTGATCCGTGGCTGACCCAATTTGGCAAATCCGCCCCGAGATCTCGTCCGCCTTGGTGCGCTACCGCGAGGCTTTGGCGGCGGGCTTGGTTGTGCTGGCGGGCCTTTGGCTGGTGGTTCTGGGTGGCTATGTCTTGGTGCCCTTGGGACTGATCATAGCTGCCATCGGCGCTATCTTGACCCTCACAGCGCTGCGGCGCGCGCGCTTTGCCCAAACCGTCGCAGCCCCCGGCATGGTAGAGTTGGACGAAAGGCAGGTCAGCTATCTGGCACCAGAACTGGGTGGCTTTATCTCGCTGGACGAACTGGAAGAAATCCGCCTTTTGGCGATGCGGGGCCGCCGGATGTGGCGGTTAAAACAGACAGACGGGCAGGCCCTGCTGATCCCCGTCGATGCCGAAGGGGCCGAAAAACTGTTTGACGTTTTTGCTGCCCTGCCGGGGATGGACACCGCAGCCCTTGTCTTGGCCTTGCAAGCCCCAGCGCCGCAAAAGGCCAACCTGACACTGGCCGCGCAAACTTTTGTCATATGGCGGAAACACTCTGGCCCCAGATTGGTACGCTGACATCGCATTTTGCGGTGTCTTGGAAAGTTAGAAATGCACAAGCCCGCGCCGCAGACCTTGACTTGGCTCACTGGGCGCGACACCTGTGACGTGCGTGAATGTGCCGCTTCGAAAGGGCCAGCCTGATGTCTATTCCCCAATCCGGTGGCGGGCCCATCGAAAGCTTTGACCAGTTGGCCGAACTTTTGGCCTCGGGCAACAAGCCCAAGGATCAATGGCGCATCGGGACCGAGCATGAAAAGTTTGGCTTCCTGAAAGATACCCATGCCCCACTGCCCTATGCGGGCGCGCGGTCAATCTCGGCCCTGTTTGCGGGGCTAGAGGCGCGTTTTGGCTGGACGCCCCTGCGCGAAGGCGACAATACCATTGGCATGACGCGCAACGGTGCCAATATCTCATTGGAACCGGGTGGGCAGTTTGAATTGTCGGGGGCTATGGTCGCCAATATGACCGAAACTGCCGCTGAATTGCAAAGCCATCTGGACGAGGTGCGCACCCTTGCTGACCCCTTGGGCATAGGCTTTATGGGCCTAGGTGCCGCACCCCAGTGGAGCGGGGCCGACATGCCCGTCATGCCCAAGGGCCGCTACCGTCTGATGACCGATTATATGGGCCGCGTGGGCACGCATGGCACGCAGATGATGTACCGCACCTGCACGGTGCAGGTGAACCTTGACTATGCGTCCGAAGCCGACATGGTCAAGAAACTGCGCGTGGCCTTGGCGCTGCAACCGGTGGCGACAGCGCTTTTCGCCTCTAGCCCGTTCTTTGACGGCAAGCTCAATGGGCATAAATCTTGGCGCTCGCGCATTTGGCGCGGGTTGGATGATACGCGCACCGGCATGTTGCCCTTTGTCTTTGACGGTGATTTTGGCTTTCAGGCCTATGTGGATTGGGTGCTGGATGTGCCGATGTACTTTGTTTACCGCGATGGTAAGTATATCAACGCCTTGGGCCAATCCTTCCGCGATTTTCTGGCTGGAAAACTGCCCGCCTTGCCCGGTGAAAAGCCCACCCTGTCAGACTGGGCCGATCATATGACCACCGTCTTCCCCGAGGCGCGGGTGAAGAAGTTCATCGAAATGCGCGGTGCGGATTGCGGCGATCAGGCCCATGTCAACGCCCTGCCCGCCTTTTGGGTGGGGCTAATGTATGACCAAACCGCCCTAGATGCCGCATGGGATTTGGTGAAGGGCTTTGATACCCAAACCCGTGAGGGCTTGCGGGTGGCAGCATCAGTCTCAGCCCTGCAAGGACAAGCTGAAGGTGTGAAACTGATCGACCTCGCCCGCGCCGCCGTAGGGCTTAGCCATGCAGGCTTGGCTGCGCGCGGCCTAGACGAGCAGCGCTTTTTGGCCCCTTTGGTTGCCAATCTGGCCAGCGAAACCACCCAAGCTGACCGATGGCTAGCGCAGTTCAACGGCGCGTGGGGCAAAAGCCTGACGCCCATCTACGAAGCCGCCAGCCTCTAAACTTGCACTTTGCCCAAATACTCATTCTTCCTGCGGTCAGGCCCGCTGGAAGGGTTATTTCTTAGCGCCGATCTTAGGTTCGCTTCCCGCCGCGATGCGCTGCAGGTTGGGCCAATGCTTCCAATAGATCAGCACGCTCAGCACCACGCTTAACCCCAGCATCGCGCTGTCGCCCAAAAGCCAAACCCACAGATTGGTCAACGCCACAGCCACCAAGGCCGACAGCGACGAAATCCGCGTCACCACCGCCGTAACCGCCCATGTCGCACAAGCCGCAAGGCCCAAGCGCCAATCCAGCACCAGCAGAGTGCCCAGATAGGTCGCAACCCCCTTGCCGCCCGCAAAGCCCAGCCAGACGGGGAACAGATGGCCCAGAAAGCTGGCCAAAGCCGCCAAAACCGCCGCATCCGCCCCGCCCACCAACCGCGCCAAGGCCACCGCTGCCCCGCCCTTGCCCGCATCCAACAAAAGGGTCGCCAAAGCCGCACCCTTATGGCCCGTGCGCAGCACATTGGTCGCCCCAATATTGCCCGACCCGATCTTGCGCAAATCGCCCAAACCCAAGACGCGCGTGATTACGATGCCAAAGGGTACGGATCCCAGCAAATAGGCAGCCACTGCCACCAGCGCCAAAATCACAGGGGAAGTTTGCATCATCGGCATGGTTTAGCCCTTATAGACCTGAGCACCCGCGACCCAAGTGGCGAGCACCTTACCCTCCATCCGCATCCCGTCAAAGGGCGTGTTCTTGGATTTTGATGCCAGCTTGGAACGGTCCAGCACAAAGGGCGCGTCGGGGTCAAACAGCACCAGATCGGCAGGGGCGCCTTCGGCCAGCCGTCCCTGTGGCAGACCCAGCCGTTTGGCGGGGTTTAGCGATAAGGCACGCCACAACTGCGGCAAGCTTAGGTCGCCAGAATGCACCAAGCGCAGCGCGGCGGGCAACAGGGTTTGCAGGCCAACCGCGCCGGATGCCGCCTCTTCAAAGGGTAAGCGTTTGGATTCTTCGTCGGCAGGCGTATGGAACGAGGCGACAACATCAATCACCCCTTCCGCTAGTGCTTGCACAATCGCCAAGCGGTCGTCTTCCGACCGCAAGGGCGGGGTCAGCTTAAAAAACGTCCGATAATCGCCCACATCAAAGTCGTTCAACGTCAGATGGTGAATCGACACCCCCGCCGTCACATCCAACCCCCGCTCTTTGGCCCGCATGATCGAGGGCAGCGCCCCCGCCGTGGTGATCTGATCTGCGTGATAGCGCACGCCTGTCATCTCGACCAAGCC
>CANIKY010000031.1 GCA_947468085.1 Paracoccaceae bacterium
ATCAGACCCGTGCGGTCGTTGGACACATCTTGCGCACCAAGGCCGCTGTCGGCGATGGCCTGCTGCATCGCCAGAAAGTTATAGGCCGCCCCCGGCCCCATAAAGCGCAGATCGCGCTTGTCGATATGGTCTTCCAGCACAATTTGCGGCTGGCCTTTGACTTGGCTGCGAAAGCCGCGCTCGGCATAGTCGGGCGCAAAAATGATGCCAGACTTCCCCGCCCGCAACGAGGCTTCCACCTCGTCAGCGGAATTGCCGATGGGAGAGATGATGCCGATGCCGGTGATAACGACGCGACGCATGGGATATCCTTTCGCGGATCAAAGACGAGCCAAGGTCAAAGACGAGCCAAGGTCAAAGACGGGCCAAGGTCAGTTTGACGACAGGGCAACTTTCATATCTGTGACCTGATAGATCACCTCGCCGTCAGCCTCAACCCGGCCATTGGCAACGCCCATGGTCAGGCGGCGGGTGGTCAGGGCCTTGGTGAAGTCGACGAAATAGCGCAGCACTTTGCGATCTGGGCGGACCATGCCGGTCAGCTTGACCTCGCCCACGCCCAAGGCATAGCCGCGCCCCAGCCAGCCGCGCCAGCCGAGGTTAAAGCCGGTCAGTTGCCACAGCCCGTCCAATCCCAGACAACCGGGCATGATCGGATTGCCGGGAAAGTGGCAGGCGAAAAACCAAAGGTCGGGTGAAATGTCAAACTCGGCCACGACATGGCCCTTGCCAAACGCGCCGCCGTCTTCGGAAATCTCGGTGATGCGGTCCATCATCAGCATCGGCGGGGCGGGTAGTTGCGCATTGCCGGGGCCGAACAGTTCACCCCGCGCGCAGGCCAAAAGCGCTTCTTTGTCGAATGTCGTTGGATAAGCGCCCATACGGCTATGCCCCTTTGTCCTTTGCATCCTATGTAACATCGCGTGATAAGGGGGCGCAAGGGCGGGCGCCCGCCCGTGGTGGCAGGCCGCCTGTCGGGTGGGAAATGGGCTTGCGCGCAACCTCTCTGGCAATTGGGCGCAGGGCCCGCTATAAGTGACAGACCTAAAAATCCGAGTAATAAGTATGCCAAACCAACACGACGGGATCATCACGACCGAAGCTGCGCGTGCCACTGATTGGTTGGCGCGCGGCGGTTTGCGTCCGACCCGGCAGCGTCTGGCGCTGGCACGGCTTTTGGTGGGTGATGGTCAAGATCGTCATGTCACCGCTGAAAGCTTGTTTACCTTAACAGGTGGTGTGGGCGAAAAGGTCAGCTTGGCCACGGTGTACAACACCCTGCGCGCCTTTTGCGCGGCCGGTTTGGTCAATGAAGTGGTGGTTGACGGCGCGCGCAGTTATTTTGACACGCGCATCGAAAACCACCCGCATTTTTACTGGGAAGACACCCACGCCCTTACCGACGCCCCGGCAGAGGAGGTGACCATCGCAACCCTGCCAGCCGCCCCCTTGGGTACTGAAATCGCCCGCGTCGATGTCGTGATCCGCCTGCGCCGCGCTTAGTAGGTCGCCCGTCCGCCCGACAGATCAAACACCGACCCCGTGGTAAAAGAATTCTCGGCCGAGGCCATCCACAGGATCATGCTGGCAATTTCCGCGACCGTCACAAACCGCCCGCGCGGGATTTTTGACAGCATATAGTCGATAAATTCTTGGCTAAGTTGGTCCAGAATGCGGGTTTTTGCGGTGGCCGGAGTGACGCAGTTGACGGAAATGTCATGGGTCGCCAACTCTTTACCCAGTGATTTGGTCATGGCGATCACCCCGGCTTTTGAGGCCGAGTAGGCCGAGGCATTGGGATTGCCCTCTTTGCCCGCGATCGACGCTATGTTGACGATGCGCCCGTAGTTGCGCGCCATCATGCCGGGGACCACGGCCTTGCAGCACAAAAAGCTGCCGTCCAGATTGATGGCCAAGATGCGCCGCCAGATGTCGGGGTCGTAATTGGCCAGTGTGGCATTGGGGCCTGCGATGCCTGCGCTGTTGATCAAGACATCCACCTTGCCAAAGGCCGCCTCGGTTGCGGCCATGGCGGCTGTGACGCTTGCCCCAACGCTGACATCGACCTGCACCAACAGCTTGGATGCCTTAGGCAGATCGGCCACTTTCGCCTCGGGGGCCGTTATGTCCATATCCCAGATCGCCACCCTTGCCCCTGATTGCGCCATGCGCTGGGCAACAGCCGCCCCAATGCCATTGGCGCCGCCCGTGATTACGGCCACTTGGCCGGAATAGTCATAGCTGTTCATCGGTTGATCTTTCCTGATGGCGGAGGGGAGTTTTGCCAAGCAATCTGTTGCAACACAGGCTTGAACACAAGGGGGCCAAGCGCGAAGTTGCCAAGCAGTGCGGCTTGGCGTAAGGGCAAAGCCTGTTCAAACGGTGCGTGCAGATGTCTGACCTTAAGAAGCTTTTCATCAAGACCTACGGCTGTCAGATGAATGTCTATGACAGCGAGCGCATGGCTGAAGCCATGGCGCCTGAAGGCTATGTGACAACCGAAGATGCCGGTGAGGCGGATCTGGTGCTGCTGAACACCTGCCATATTCGTGAAAAGGCGGGCGACAAGCTGTATTCCGACCTTGGCCGCCTGCGGGCGCTGAAAGAGGCCAAGCCCGATATGAAGATTGGTGTGGCCGGTTGCATCGCCCAAGCCGAAGGGGCCGAGATCATCCGCCGCGTGCCGATGGTTGATCTGGTCGTGGGCCCCCAAGCCTATCACCGCCTGCCAGCCCTTGTGCGCGGCGGCGACAGCCCCGTGGATACCGACTTTCCGGTGGAATCAAAGTTTGATCTGCTGCCAGCCCGCAAAGGGCTGCGAGGCCCCACGGCCTTTTTGACTGTGCAAGAAGGCTGCGACAAGTTCTGCGCCTTTTGCGTGGTCCCTTACACCCGCGGGGCCGAAGTCAGCCGCCCCGTCGAAAGGGTGCTGGCCGAGGCGCAAGGATTGGTAGAACGCGGGGTTAAAGACCTGACCTTGCTGGGCCAGAACGTGAACGCCTATCACGGCACGCAGAACGGCACAGATGTGGGCTTGGCGCAACTGATTGACACTTTGGCCAAGCTCGACGGGCTGGAACGCCTGCGCTACACCACCAGCCATCCCAACGACATGGCCGATGACCTGATCGAGGCGCATGGAATGCAGCCCAAACTGATGCCCTATCTGCACCTGCCCGTGCAATCCGGCTCTGACCGCGTTCTGAAGGCCATGAACCGCAAGCACACCGCCGAAAGCTACCTGCGCCTGATCGAGCGTTTTCGCGCAGCACGTCCAGATATCTTGCTGACGTCAGACTTTATCGTGGGCTTCCCCGGCGAAACGGATGCCGATTTTGAAGCGACCCTGGCGCTGATCCGGCAGGTGGGGTTCGGGATGGCCTATTCGTTCAAGTACTCTGCCCGGCCCGGAACCCCCGCTGCCGAAAAGCCCGAATTGCCCGCCGAAGTGGCAGATGCACGCCTGCAAACCTTACAGGCCTTGGTCACCCAGCAGCAACGCGCCGCCCAAGATGCGATGGTAGGACGGCAGACTCATGTGCTTTATGAAAAAGCTGGCCGCATGCCGGGGCAAATGGTCGGCAAGTCTGACCACCTGATGGCCGTGCACGTCACTGATGCCACTGGTAAAGCGGGCGATCTGGTGCGGGTCCATGTCACGGGGGCCTCGACCAATTCGTTGGCAGCGGTGCCTGTCGTATAGGCTTGGGGCTGTTGTTCTTGGCGTCATCGCGCTAAGCGACGGGCAGACCCTATTTGCCCAAGACGCCGCAAAAGCCGCGTGATCACGGATTGGACCTTTTTTCATGACTATCGCCTTGCTTGTCACCCATTCCGGCGGATTTCACGCGGATGAGGTTTTCTCTTCGGTCATTCTGACAAAGCTTTATCCGCAGGCGCAACTGTTACGCAGCAGGGCAACGGCACAGATCACGCCGGGCGCTGACCGGCTGATCTATGATGTGGGCGGGGCCTATGATGCGGCGTTGGGGATATTTGACCACCATCAGCGCAGCGCACCCTTGCGCCCCGATGGTCAGCCCTACAGTTCCTTTGGCCTGATCTGGCACCACTTTGGCCGTGCCTATCTGCAAGCCTGCACCGTCCCGCCCGACGATGTCGAGGCGCTGCACGCATCGTTTGATGCAAGTTTCGTCTTGCCCGTTGATCTGGTCGACAATGGCGTGGTCAGCCTGTCAGAGGCCGGGCCATTGGCGTCCATGACCCTTCCCGGCTTGATTGAAACGCTTAAACCGGTCTTTGACAGCACCGATCCTGCCGCCGAAGAGGCGGGCTTTCAATTGGCCCTCACCATCGCCCGCAGCTTTACCGAGGCGCGCATCGCCAATTCAGCAGCCAAGCGTCGGGCCGAGGCTGTGGTGCATCAGGCCATCGTCGTCGCGGGAAACAGCCGCATCCTTGAACTGCCAAGCGGCATGCCGTTTCGCCCGACCATCGTGAAGGCGGGGGCCGATCATTTGCTGTTTGTCGTTCATCCGCGCCAGCAAGATTGGTGCGTGACGGGCATTCGCCAAAGTGAAGATGGCTACGCCCAACGCGCCGATCTGCCCGCCGCTTGGGCGGGGTTGACAGGGGCCGCGTTAGAGCAAGCCTGCGGCGTGCAAGGGGCCAGCTTTTGCCACAACGCCCGCTTTATTGCCGCCGCCACCACCCGCGCGGCGGCCCTTGCCATGGCAGACCTTGCCGTGGCCGAGGCGCTGGCTTTGCAGGCCTAAACCTGCGCCGCCAAACACGCCGCCAGCCGCGCCAAACCTTCGCCCAAGCGCACCTCGGCCCCGCCGCCTACGCCCAAGCGGATATGGTGCGGTTCGTCATAAGCCGTGCCGGGCAGCACAAAGGTGCGGTAGGGGGATGCCAGCAAGCGCCGCGCGAAGGGTTCGGCCAATTCGCCTTGCAACCTTGCCAAACCGATCAACCCTGCCTGCGGTTTGACCCATGACAGGCGGGGTTGGCTGGCGATAAATCTGTCCAATACACCCAGATTGGTGCTGCCTTCGGCCCGTGCTTTTTCCAGCGCGGGGGTTAGGCGATCCGGGCGTAGGGCAATCTCAGCGATATGCTCGCCCAGGATATTCATGATCTCTGACGAATTCTCGCGCAGGATCACCCCGTCACGGATCATCTGGCTGTCGCGGCAGATCATCCAGCCGGTCCGTAATCCTTGCAGCCCCAAGGCTTTCGATACCGACCCCGTGGTGATCCCGCGCGGGTAAATGCCCGCGATAGAAGGCGCGCGGGGGCCCTGCCATTCCAAACCTGCATAAACCTCGTCCACAATCAGCCAAGCGCCCACGCGGTCTGCGATGCCAGCGATCTGGTGCAATTCGGCTTGGGTCAAAAGCTGGCCTGTCGGGTTGTTTGGGTTAGACAGGAAGATTACCTTGGTGCGCGGGGTGACGGCCTTTGACAGGGCGTTCAAGTCCAACCGCCACCCGTCCGCTTCATGGCGCTTTACGGTCGTAAGCTGCACTCCGATGGCCTTGGCCAAAACGGCTGCCTGTGGCCAGCCCGGGGTTTCGGTGACCATCTCGTCCCCAGCGGACAAAAGCTGGCGCAGGCACAGGTAGTTCGCCTCTGCCGCGCCGGCAGTGATCAGCACATCGTCGGGGGTGCAAGTGCCCGACAACCCCGCTTGGGCGATCACACGGGCGCGTAAACTTGGCAGGCCCTGAAAGCTGACGCCGTTCCAATCCAGCGACAGGTTCGGGTCCAAGTCCTCCAGAAAGTCGCGCAGGCGCGGCGATTGTGACAAGGAAAAGCCCAAAACGCAGTCGGGCACCTCACTCGTGGTGCTTAAGAGATAGTCGAACAGCTTGTGGATTGTCACCTTCACCGCACATCACGCCCTTGGTTCAGGATGATCACATTGCCCGAAGACACATCCCCCGCAGGCGAGATCAAGAATCCCACCCACGCCGCGATTTGCTCGGGCTGCATCGCGTGGCCATGGGGCATGGCGGAAATGGCGCGTTTCAGCACCTCGGCCGTCAGCACGTTGAACAACGGCGTTTCGGTCATGGCGGGGGCGATTGAATTGCACGCGATCTTGTCGCGGGCATAGCGGCGCGCCAGATCCTTGGTCAATGTATCCATCGCGGCCTTTGAGGCGCGGTAGTGTGGCGGATCGAACACGTCGAAGTTATAGGCCCCGTTGGACGAGATGTTGACGATCTTGCGCACCCCCGCCCGCCCCGCCATGGCCTTGACGGCCTGTTGGCAGCAATGAAACGCGGAGGAGAAGTTGACCGCCATCTGCCTGTCCAACTCATCCCCCGAGATGTCGGGGAAGTCTGACATGAAACACGTACCCGCATTGTTGACCAAGGCATCCACCCCGCCAAAGCGGCGGGTGATGCGGTCAAACAGGTCAAAAATCGCTTCGGCATCGGTGAGGTCACACACCTCAGGCGTGAAATCCGACAGGTCAGCGGACATGCCCAGCAAAGCAGGGGCATTCAGATCGACGCCCACCACATGCAGCCCATCCTCTAACAGCCGGTCGACAATCGTCCGCCCCATGCCCCCTGCGGCCCCTGTCACCACGGCAATGCGTTTCATCGGCGTCTCCCTTTTTGCGGCAGGTTACGGTTGGATAGCCTAAATTGGAACGGGTCTATTTGCGCCCCCGCGCTTTAGCCTGCCAAAACGGCGTTGATGGCGCGGGTTTGGTTGATCAGGTCGCACCACAGCGCAAAGCGGTGATCGGCCAGTTGGGCCATGGCAGGGTCTGGCGTAAAGACACGGTCGATCCGCACCAATCGCTCCGCCGCAGTGGAAAGGTTGGGCAAAGCCCCGCTGCCCACGCCTGCCATCACCGCCGCGCCCATGGCCCCCGGATCCTTGCCCATCACCCGCGCCAAAGGCCGGTTCAGGGCATCGGCCCTGATCTGGCACCAGATGTCCGCCGCTGCCCCACCACCGCCCAAGCGCACGTCGACGGGCCGCAGACCGCCCGAGCGTTCCAAGGCCTCAAGTGCTAAGCGGGCCGAGAAGGCCACACCTTCCATCACCGCTGTGGTCAACTCCGCGGGCCCCGCGGCCCCTGTCAGCCCCGCAAAGGTACCGCGCAAAGTGGCGTCCCAAAAGGGCGCGCGCTCGCCTTGAAGGTGGGGCAGGAACAGCGGCGAAGTTGCGGTAATCTTTGCCGCGCCTTGCGCCAAATACCCCGGCTCTCGCCCCAAAAGCCCTGCCAGCCAATCCAGCGACCCACCCCCCGCCTGTGTAGGCCCTGCATGCAGCGTGATCCCAGCCCAAGGCGGAAAGGTCACCACACCCGCCTCGCCCGTGACGGTGGGCGAAATCAGCCCCGTCACCTCTGATGTGCCCGACAGGAGCATCGCCTGCCCATCCCGCACCACGCCCAAGCCAAGCAGGCTGGCCCAAGCGTCCATCATCCCCACCACCACCGGCGTTCCGGCAAAGGGCAACCCCGCCTGCACTGCGCCCGCCACGGCCAAAGGGTCGGCCAAGGGGGACAGGCGGGATGCAGCCCCCGCCATCAGGCCTGTGACTGCCCCTGCATAGGTCAAATCCGTGCCCACCAATCCCACCGAAGACATCGGGTCTGACAGCACCCGCCCTGTCAGCCGCGCCAAAAGATAGTCGCGCGGCAATAGCACATGGGCTGTGTGCGCCCATATCTGGGGATTAGTTTGCGCCATCCAGTTCATCCGCGCCAAGGCGTGGCTGGCATCGATGGGAATGGGCGCACCCAGCGCGGCAATCTTTTCGGCCAGCGTCAAACGCGCGTCAATCTGGGCCCCTGCCGAAGCTGCGCGCCCGTCTTGCCAGACGATGGCGGGATGGAGCACGTTCAGGGACGCGTCAACAAACACATGGGTGTTGACCTGCGAGGTGATGCACAGCGCGCGGACCTTTCCCTTGCCCTCAAAGCCGTGCAGCGCGCCCAGCAGCAAGCGCCACCAATCGTGCGGGTCTTGCTCGGCCAAGCCTGCGGCGGGGCGGTGTGTGGGGTAGGGGGACGAGCTTTCGGCCAAGCGCTGGCCTGCCAAGTCAAGCAGCACCGCCTTCAGCGAGGTTGTGCCCAAGTCGACACCTATCAAACATTCCATCACAAATCCCCCGCTTTGGCCCGTCAAAAGACTGGACGCGCCCACACTCGCCTGACACTCTGCGCTTCGCAAGAGCGCCGCTGCATCAAGGGCGGCTATGTAGGGGAGAGAACAACATGACCTATTCCATCACACGGCGCGGGCTGTCGCGCGCCTTGGTTCTGGCGGCAGGCTTTGCCGCCTTGGGCGGGGGGGCCGCACTGGCTGCGGGCGAAAAGATTGCGGTGATCACGCCCTATCTGTCGCAACCGGGCACGCAGTTTTATGTCGAAGCCTTTCAGGCCCGTGCCAAAGAGCTGGGCTGGGAGGTCAACGTGATCGACACCCAAGGCGACGTGGCCGCTGTCATCTCGCGCATGGAAGATGTGGTCGCGCAGGGCGTCAACGGGATCGTGATCAACGTCGACCCCTCGCAAATTGGCGCGGGGCTTGATGCTGCCGCTGCCGCCAATATTCCGGTGGTGGGCATGGACGCCGGCGCTGATCCGCGCATCAAGGCCAATGTCACCTCTAACGGGTACGAAATGGCGGCTGTTACTTCGGTTTACATCGCCAACCGCATTGGCGGGGCGGGCGGGGTTGTGATGTTCACCTTTGACGCCTTCCCGCCGGTGCAGGTGCGCGGTGTGATCGCCGATGCCGTGTTCAAGAACTACCCCGACATCAAAGTGCTGGACCGGATCACGCCCGACGTATCCGATGGCGGCATTGCCGACAGCCGCGCCAAGATGGAAGCCCTTTTGGCCGCCAACCCCGAACCGGGCAGCATCAAAGCCGTCTGGGCCGCTTGGGACCAACCTGCCTTGGGTGCCCTGCAAGCAATCGAGGCCGCAGGCCGCCAGAACGAAGGCATCGTGATCACCGGCATCGACGCCAACCCCCAAGCGCGCGATGCGATTGCGGCGGGTGGCAATTTCGAAGCCTCGGTGGCGCAAGACTTCACGGGCATCGGATCGACCGCTGCCGACACAATGGCCCGCGTGCTGGGCGGCGAGGTGCTGAAAGCCAATGTGATCTATGTGCCGACCCAGTTGGTGACATCGGTCAACGCCAAGTAATGCAAACTTCGGCGGCGCGATAGGTCGCGCCGCCCCCTAAACGGAAACCCCATGCCCCACCTTACCCTTCACGGCGTGGTGAAAACCTACGGCCAGACCCGCGCCCTTGACGGCGCGGCTTTGGAGCTGCGCGGCGGTGAGATCCACGCGCTGATGGGAGAAAATGGCGCTGGCAAAAGTACGCTGATCCGCATTTTGGCGGGGCTAGAGGTGCCCGATGCAGGCCAGATCACTTTAAACGGCGCACCGGTTACCCTGACATCCCCCGCAACGGCCGAGGGGTTGGGCTTGCGGTTTTTGCATCAGGAATTGCAAATCGTCCCCGCCCTGTCGGTGGCCGAGAATATGCATCTGGCGCACCCCTACCCCAGTTACGGCTTGGGCCTTGTGCGTTGGGGGGCCTTGCGCGCCTCTGCCAAGGCAGCACTCCAGCGGTTGGGCATCTCGCATATCAATCCCACTTCCACGATGGGCGATCTTGGGCCGGGCGACCAGATGCTGACGCGCATCGCGGCGACCTTGGTTGATACAAAAGGCCCCCGTCCTTGGGCCTATGTGCTGGATGAACCCACCGCTGCCCTGACAGGGGCCGAGGCCGAGCGATTGTTTGCCGCCCTGCACACGCTGCGGGCGGCGGGACATGCGATCCTTTATGTATCGCACCGCATGGACGAGGTTTTGCGCCTGTCTGACCGTGTCACGGTGCTGCGCGACGGGCGGCATGTGTCGACCAAGGGCCGCGATCAGGTCAATCGCGACCAGATCATCCAAGACATGACAGGCCGCGATTTTGCGACGCTCTATCCGCCTGCAAGCGCCCCAAAGGATGGTGCGCCCCTGCTGCAAGTGCGCGGTTTGCAGGCGGGGATACTGCGCGACATCGCATTCAGCGTGAATGCGGGCGAAGTTTTGGGCCTTGCGGGGCTGTCGGGATCGGGCCGCAACCATTTGCTGCGCGCCTTAATGGGGGCTGTGCCGCGTCAGGGGCAGGTGTTGGTCAAGGGGGTGCAACTGGGTCATAGCCCCGCTGAAGCTTGGTCTGCCGGCTTGGCCTATGTGCCGCGCGAGCGCCGCGCCGAAGGGTTGATGCTGCTGCACCCCTTGGCAGACACCGTGGCGCTGCCGCATATGCCTGCCCTATCAACGGCGGGCTTTGTGCGGCGGTCATGGATTGCCCGTCTGGTGGCGCGATTAGCAAAATCCGTGCGGCTTAAAGCGCAAAGTCAGGCGCAAGTGGCGGCGGAACTTTCGGGCGGCAATCAGCAAAAGGTGCTTTTCGCCCGTGCGCTGGCTGGCCCGCCTGTGGTTTTGCTGCTGGATGAACCCACGCGGGGTGTGGATGTGGGGGCGAAGTTTGATATCTACGCCACGATCAGGGGTCTGACGGCCCAAGGGGTGGGGGTGGTCATGGTGTCGTCTGACCTGCCAGAGTTGATTGGCCTGTGCGACAGGATTGGCATTCTACAGGCTGGTCGGTTGACCCAGATGCTGCCAGCGGCGGGTTTGACCGAAGGGGCCTTGCTGGCGCTGTGTTATGAAAAAGAGGTGGCCTGATGGTCCGGTTCCTGCGCCATTACGGCACGCTGATGGGCATGGCGGCGATTGTCTTGGTCTTTTGGGCGCTGTTGCCGCAAACCTTCATGACGGCGCGAAACTGGCTGAACATCACGCAACAAGTCTCGATGCTGACGGTCGTGGCTGTGGCGATGACGGTGGTGATGGTGGTGGGTGATTTTGACCTGTCGGTGGGGTCGATGGCCTCACTGGCAGGCATCGTGGCGGCGGTTTTGTTCACTCTGGGGTTTAGCGTGCCTGCGGCGGTGGCCGTGGCTTTGGTGGTGGGCTTGGTGGGTGGGGTGATCAACGGGGTCTTGGTCAGTGTGATCGGCATTTTGCCGTTTGTGGCCACCTTAGCCACCTTGACCATGTATTCAGGCGCTGCCTTTATCCTGTCGGGCGGCAAGACGATCTTTGGCCGCGACATTCCGCAATCTTTCGGTGATTTCGCCAAATCCGGCCTGTCCTTGGGCAGTTTGGCCGATAAGCCCGTCGTTCTGCCATGGCTGACCGTTCTGGCGCTGGCGCTGACCGGCGCGGTCTTTGTGGTGCTGGAACTATCGACCTATGGCCGCAGGCTTTACGCCATCGGCGGCAATGCCGAGGCGGCGCGACTGGCGGGCGTGCGCGTCACTTGGCTGCGGTTGACGGCTTACGGGTTTACGGGTGTGGGGGCAGCGGTGGCGGGGTTGATGTATGCGTCCCGCGTGGCCTCCGCCAATCCAACGCAGGGCGAGGGGTTGATGCTCAACGCCATTGCGGCGGTGTTTTTGGGCATGACGCTGACACGCCATGGCCAGCCAAGGGTTCTGGCGTCGGTTTTGGGGGTTTTGGTGCTGGGTGTCATGGACAATGGCCTGACCCAGTTGCAGGTCGACAGCTATGTGCGCGAGGTGCTGGTGGGCCTGATCATCCTGCTGGCCGTTTCGATCAGCGCGCTGGGGCGCAAGGCCATCGGGCGTCGCTAAGGGCGAGCGGCCCGCGCACGTTACAGAAGGGGCAATGCCTGCGCTTTGCGTCCGTCGATATGCGAGCGCAGCGCAATGGCAACTCCGGCCACCACCACCAGCCCCATGCCCACCAAACTGATCGCATCGGGCACATGGCCAAAGACCAGCCAGCCCAAGCCGCCCGACCAGAAAAGTTGCATATATCCGATGGGCGCCACGGTAGAGGCCGGCGCTTCGCGGTAGGCGGCGGTGAACAGGAAGTGGCCGCTGGTCATCAAAAGGCCAAGGACCACCATCAAGCCGAAGTCCAAAAGGCCGGGCATTGGCCCATGCCATTGGCCAATGGACAGCAGCGCAAAGACGATCGTCCCGACAAAGGCCGTGTTGAACAAAAGCGCATTGGTGGTTTCGCCGCGCGACAAGACTTTGGTCAGCAGGTTATAGGCGGTCCCGCAGACTGCGTTGAACAGGCAGAGCGCCACGCCCAAAGGCGGCAAATCCCCGCCGGGTCTTGCGATCAAGAATACGCCGGTGAAGCCCAAGCCCGCGCCCAACCAGCCCACCCAATTGACCCTTTCGCCCAGCAAAGGCATGGCCAGCAGCATCACAGCAAAAGGGGCAAGGTAGACAATCGACACCGCTTCGGCCACGGGCATCACGCGCAGGGCCATGCCCATGGTCAGCGAAGCGACGCAAAGTGTCAGCGCGCGTATAGTGACCAGAGCGGTGCGTTTGGTCTGCCAGAACGCAGCCCCCTGCGATGGAAAAAGGATCGCCAGCAGCAAGACCACATTGACCCCGTAGCGCATCAGCAAAACGATCGAGATGGGATAGATCGTCGCTAAATGCTTGGTGACGGTGTCAGACATGGCAAAGATGAACACGGCCCCCATGACCAGCAGCACGCCTTTGGTGGGGTTGGGCTTATGGTTGGGCATGGGCCGCGCTCCTGTATGGGGCGCTGCATACTGCAGTTTGATCACAGCCATAAGGCAGGATCGGTTTTTTATGCGCAATTTAGAAAGGCGCGCCCCAAGGACGAAGGGGCGCGCGCGCTGTTTAAGCGGTGGGATAGTCGCAATAACCCGCAGGGCCGGGCGAATAGAATGCGTCTGGGTTCATCGTGGCCAAGGGGATGCCGTTCTTCAGCCGTGCGACCAGATCAGGGTTGGCGATAAAGGCGCGGCCGATGCCCACCAGATCGCTTTCGCCCGCATCCACCGCCGCTTGTCCAGAGGCCAGATCAAAGCTGCCGCCCAAGAAAAAGGTGCGCGGCCATGCGGCGTGCAGGGAGTTCAGAAGATCTGCAGGGATCGGCGGGTTGCCCATGGCGGCGTGGTTGGCGATATGCAGGTAGACCAGACCTGCCTTGGTCAAGGCCTTGGTTAGGGCCAGATAGGTTTCATCCACCTCTGGATAGGGCGTCATGCCCGAGGCCATGCCATAGGGCGACAGACGGATCCCCACCTTGTCGCCACCGATGGCTGCAGCCACTTCTATAGCAACTTCCACCGCAAACTTGATCCGGTTGGCGACTGACCCGCCATAGGCATCGCTGCGCTGGTTGGTGTGGGGGCTAAGGAATTGCTCTAACAGGTAGCCATTTGCGCCGTGCAGCTCGATCCCGTCAAAGCCTGCGGCGATGGCGTCTTTTGCGGCGGTGACGAACTCGGCCTTGGTGGCAGCGATATCGGCAAGGGTCATTTCGGCGGGTACGGGATAATCTTGCATGCCTTCGGCGTCAGAATACATCTGGCCTGCCAAGGCCAAGGCGCTGGGGGCGATGATGCGCCCGCCTGCGGGCATGTTGGCAGTGTGGCTGACGCGGCCGGTGTGCATGATTTGGGCAAAGATCACTCCGCCTTGCGCTTTTACGGCAGAGGTGACGGCCTTCCAACCTGCGATCTGGGCTGCGCTCCACAGGCCGGGCTGGCGGGCATAGCCGCGCCCGTTGGGGGAAGGGGCGATCCCTTCGGTGACGATCAGTCCGGCTGTGGCGCGCTGGGCGTAATAGGTCGCCATGATGGGCGTGGGTACGCCCTCGGCATCAGCGCGGCAGCGGGTCATCGGGTTCATGACGATCCGGTTGGCCAGCTTGTGCGGGCCCATGGTGTGGGGTTCAAACAGGGAAATGGCGGGCATACTGCATCCTTTTGCGAGAATTGATGGCTGTGAATGGCCCAAAGCCTGTGGGACCACAACGGCACGAACTGCGCCCGATCTGTGCGTAAATGCACAATAATATTTACAAAGCACAGGTCCGCACATTTCGCTGCCCCCCATGCGATGCAGCAGAAGGCTTGCACCTTTGGTGTCTTGCGGCTATCGGCTGATCGTCCCCTATCATGGTTGCGCAATGAAATTTCTTGACCTCACCAAAGTCTATATCCGCTCGGGTGGCGGTGGGGGCGGTTGCGTGTCGTTCCGGCGTGACAAATATGTCGAATACGGCGGCCCGGATGGCGGCGATGGCGGCCATGGCGGATCGGTCTGGGTGGAAGCGGTTGAGGGGTTAAATACCCTGATTGACTACCGCTATCAGCAGCATTTCTTTGCCAAGTCCGGTCAACCCGGCATGGGCAGCCAGAAGACGGGCAAGACCGGCGAAGACGTTGTGATGAAGCTGCCCTTGGGCACCGAGATTTTGGATGAAGATGAAGAGACCGTTCTGGCCGATCTAACCGTGCCCGGCCAGCGCGTGTGTCTGGCCGAGGGTGGCAACGGCGGCTGGGGCAACTTGCGGTTCAAATCAGCCACCAACCGCGCCCCAGCAAGGGCCAATCCGGGGCAAGAGGGGGTCGAACGGACCATCTGGCTGCGCCTGAAGCTGATCGCCGATGCGGGGCTTTTGGGCCTTCCCAATGCGGGCAAGTCCACGTTTCTGGCGGCAGTATCGAACGCGCGGCCCAAGATTGCCGATTATCCCTTTACCACGCTGGTGCCCAACCTTGGCGTTGTGGGCATCGACGGGGCGGAGTTTGTGATGGCCGATATTCCCGGCCTGATCGAAGGGGCCAGCGAAGGCCGTGGCTTGGGCATGCAGTTTCTGGCCCATGTCGAACGGTGCAAGGTCTTGCTGCATTTGGTTGATGGCACATCGTCCACCATCACCAAAGATTACCGCACCATCGTGCACGAGCTTGAGGCCTATTCCGAAGTGCTGGGCGACAAGCCCCGCATTCTGGCGCTGAACAAGGTCGACGCGATGGATGCCAAACAAATCAGCGACCGCCGCCGCGCCTTGGAAAAGGCCAGCGGAGGCGAGGTGTTTGTGATCTCGGGCGTGGCAGGGCGCGGGTTGCAAGATGTTCTGCGCGAGATTTACGCCCGCATCAAAGCCGGCAATGCCAAGCCCGAAGAGGTGACGCCGTGGCGGCCCTAAGCCATCAGAGCGAACCTGATATCCGCAAAGCGCGCAGGCTGGTGGTCAAGATCGGCTCTGCCTTGCTGGTTGACCGCGCCACGGGGTTAAAAACCGCATGGCTGCAAGCCTTGGCGCTGGATGTGGCCGAGGCCAAGGCGCGCGGGGCGGATGTGGTGCTGGTGTCATCGGGGTCGATCGCTTTGGGCCGCAAGGTTTTGGGGCTGCCGGACGGCGCGCTGACGCTGGAGCAAAGCCAAGCCGCCGCCGCCGTGGGCCAAATTCGTCTGGCGCGCACCTATGAAGAGGTGCTGGCCCCGCATGGCATCATCGCGGGCCAAGTGCTGGTCACGCTGGAAGACACCGAAGACCGGCGGCGCTACCTGAACTCTCGCGCGACGATGGAGACGTTGTTGGGCTTGGGCGTGGTGCCGATTGTCAATGAAAACGACACAGTGGCCACTGACGAGATTCGCTTTGGCGACAACGACAGGCTTGCCGCCCAGATTGCGGTGACAGTGGGCGCGGATCATTTGGTGCTGCTGTCGGATGTCGATGGGTTTTACACCGCCAACCCCAAGGAAGACCCCCAAGCCACGCGGTTTGATCTGATCGACAAGATCACCCCCGCGATCGAGGCGATGGCGGGCGACCCTGTGTCGGGGATGTCAAAGGGCGGGATGAAGACCAAGCTTCTGGCCGCCAAGACTGCTGTGGCGGGGGGCTGTGCGATGGCGATCATGGAAGGCTCGGTGCTGCGCCCACTAAAAGCGCTGGCAGAGGGGGCAAACCGGACGTGGTTTTTGGCCCAAGGCGACCCGCAGGCGGCGCGCAAGCGTTGGATCAACGCGATGAAACCTCGGGGGGAGTTGCGGCTTGATGCGGGGGCTGTGGTGGCCATGGCGCAGGGCAAAAGCCTGCTGCCTGCCGGCGTCACCGCTGTCACGGGCAGCTTTGGGCGGGGTGATCCGGTGGCGCTGGTCTCGCCTGAAGGCGATATTCTGGGCAAGGGCCTTGTGCGCTATACGGCGGTTGAGGCTAAGGCAATTGCGGGGCATCGGTCGGGCGAGATCGAGGCGATTTTGGGCTATCAGGGCCGCGCGGCCTTGGTGCACCGGGATGATTTGGTGATCTGACCCAAGGCCCCGGGGCTCTGCCCCGGACCCCGGGATGTTTGGGCAAGTATGAAAGGGCAGGGGATGGACGCGCAGTATGCCGATTTGATGGCCGAGATCGGCTTGAAGGCCCGCGCCGCTGCGGCGGAATTGGCCTATGCCAGTTCAGAGCGTAAATATGCAGCCCTTGTCAGTGCGGCGCATTTCGTTTGGGACGCGCGCGCGGCCATTTTGGATGCCAACAGCGAAGATATGGCTTACGCTGAAGCCAAGGGCTTAAGCCCCGCGATGCTTGACCGGTTGCGGCTGGACGATCACCGCTTGCGCGGCATTGTCGATGCGCTGCGCGCCGTGGCCGAACAACGCGATCCGGTGGGCCGCGTTCTGGCCGAATGGGACAGGCCCAATGGGTTGCATATCCAGCGGGTCGCCACCCCTTTGGGCGTGGTGGGCGTGATCTATGAAAGCCGTCCGAATGTAACGGCGGATGCGGGGGCTTTGTGCCTGAAGGCGGGCAATGCTGTGATTTTGCGGGGCGGGTCGGAAAGCTTCCATTCCTCGACCGCGCTGCATGATTGCATGGTGCGCGGCCTGCGCGAGGCGCGTTTGCCCGAGGCTGCGATCCAACTGATCCCCACGCGCGACCGCGAGATGGTGTCGGCCATGCTGGCGGCAACGCCCTATATTGACGTGATCGTGCCGCGGGGTGGCAAGGGCTTGGTAGGGTTGGTGCAGCGCGAGGCGCGGGTACCAGTGTTTGCCCATCTGGAAGGCATCTGCCACGTTTATGCCGACCGCGATGCCGACTTGGAAAAGGCCCGCCGCGTGGTGATCAACGCCAAGACGCGGCGGACGGGGGTGTGCGGGGCGGCGGAATGTCTGCTGATTGATTGGCAGTTTTATACCCGCCACGGCGCTGTGCTGATTGAAGACCTGCTCAAAGCCGGTGTCCAAGTGCGCGCCGAGGGGGAGTTGTTGAAAGTGCCCGGCACTGTGCCCGCCGCCCCTGATGATTTCGGGCGCGAGTTTCTGGACATGGTTATTGCCGCCAAGCTGGTCGACGGGGTGGAGGAGGCCATGGCGCATATCCGCAAATATGGATCGAACCACACCGAATCGATCCTGACCGAGAATGACGCCACTGCCGCTTTGTTCTTTCAGCGGCTGGACTCTGCGATCTTGATGCGCAACGCCTCGACCCAGTTTGCCGATGGGGGTGAGTTTGGCATGGGCGGCGAGATTGGCATTGCCACGGGAAAGCTGCACGCACGCGGGCCGGTGGGGGCCGAGCAATTGTGCAGCTTTAAGTATCTGGTCACCGGCGACGGGACGATCAGAAGCTAAGCTTGATCTGATCGGTGCCAAACTCTGCCAAAAGGCGGAACTGGTGGCGGGCGATTTCTTGGGCGGCCAAGGGGAAATGTACCGTGGCGGGTGTTACATCAGGGGCCACGGCGGGGTTGGTAAGCATGTCCCACAGCGGGGCGTCAAGGCGCAGTTTTGCAGCCTGTGCCGAAATCTGCCAGCGCCCACCGTTGACCTGCACCGCGATCTTGCCGCCGTAAGCCAAGGCGCTTTCCAGACACATAAGCAAGAGGAAGGCGATCTTCACCTCGACCCTGGGCAAATCTGGCCGGGTCTGCCACGCAATCGACAGCCGCCCGCCTTGGGTGATATCTGACAAAATGCCCGCCGCTTCAGCCGCGCCGAAGCGCTGGTCTGGGGTTGCAGCGCCAAAAGCCACGCGAAAAAAGCGGATGCGCGCATTGGCATGGCCCACGCTTTCAGCGATCAGCGCCATTTCGGGGCCTTGGGACATTGCATCCATCATCAAAAGCTCTAGCCCATTGCCGATAGCGCCAATCGGGCTGATAAGATCATGGCAAATGCGCGATGCCAGCAGGGCTGCAAGGTCCGCTCGGCTGGGCGCGTAACTGTCGGACATGTCCATCCTTTCGCGAGGTCTTTCATGCGGTCGTTCTTGGAACCAGGAATGTTGGTGCGCCACCCTACGCAAGCAGAGTGGGGCTTGGGTCAGGTACAATCGCTGATCAATGGTAAATGCACGGTTAATTTTGAGCATAAAGGTAAGGTGGTTCTTGATATTCGCCACATTGACCTGATTTTAGATTTTGCAACAGGGCCTTCGCCGTGAGCAGCCGTGTCGCAAAACCTTCACCTTTTGGCCGCATGGCCCTATAGGACATCTGGCTTTGGAACAAAGTGCGCCTCATATGACACCGGATGCCCTTATCTTGCGGTTGGCCCAAGATCCCCGCGATCTGCGGGCTGCGCAACGGCTGCGTTATGAGGTTTTTATCGAAGAGCTGGGCGCGGATGGCCCCATGGTCGACCATGACCAGCGGCTAGAGATTGACGCCTTTGACGCCTTTTTTGACCATTTGCTGCTGATTGATCCCAAGCGTGATCCGGCCACGCTGTCGGATGTGGTGGGGGTATACCGGTTGCTTCCGCCCGAGCGGTTTGCGGCGGCGGGGCGGTTTTATTCGGAAACGGAGTTCGATCTGACCGCGCTGAAATCCAGCGGGCGGCGCTTGCTGGAACTGGGGCGTTCGTGCGTACACCGCGATATGCGGGGCGGTGCTGCGATGTTTTTGCTGTGGAATGGCTTGGCTGAATATGTGCTGGAGCGCGAGATTGAGGTGATGTTTGGCGCGGCCTCGTTCCACGGCACCGATGTTGCGGCCTTGGCGCAGCCTTTGGCCTTTTTGCACCACCATCACCGCGCGCCGCAGAATTTGCGCGTGGCCCCCATGCCGGCCCATGCCCAAGCAATGGACCTGTTGGCAGCCGATCAGGTGATCCGCGCCAAGGCGATGGCGGGGATACCTGCGCTGATCAAAGCCTATCTGCGCTTGGGCGGCTTTGTGTCAGACGGGGCTTGGGTGGATCATGCATTCAACACGGTTGACGTGTGTCTTGTAATGGATACAGCCCAGATGAGCACCAAGCACCGCGATTTTTACACCCGAAAGCAGAGCCGTGACGGATGAGTGATTGGTTGCATCAACGCTATACGCCGCCCGGTATCTCGGCCTTCGGATGGCTTCGGGTGCTGGGGCGCGGGTTGGTCTTGGGCGTGGTGACCTATGGCGGGCTAGTGATCTTGCTGGCGCTGCGCGCGATTGAGCGGCCCTTGTTCGGGCTGCACCGCCCTTGGACGCCCTTTATCACCCAAGCCGTCTGCCGCGCTGCCCTTTTCATTCTGCGGCTGCACTACAGCGTGCGGGGCAAGCCCATGGTCGCACCGGGGGCCTATGTGGCCAATCACAGTTCATGGCTTGATATTTTCACGCTTAACGCCGGAGCACGCTTATACTTTGTGGCCAAGGCCGAAGTCTCGGGATGGGCCGGCATCGGCTGGCTGGCGCGTGCGACAGGCACGGTCTTTATCGCCCGCAAAGGGGCCGAGGCCAAGCGCCAGCAAGCCGTGTTTGAAGCGCGGCTTGGCGCGGGGCATCCGTTGATGTTCTTTCCCGAAGGCACCAGCACCGATGCGCTGCGGGTTTTGCCGTTCAAACCCACCCTCTTTGCCGCGTTCTTCACCGCCAAAGTGCCCGTGCCTTTGCATATTCAACCGGTGAGCGTAATCTACCATGCCCCCATCGGAGCTGATCCGCGCCATTACGGGTGGTGGGGCGATATGAGCTTTGCGCCGCATCTTCTTATGGTGCTGGCCGATGCACGGCCCGGGCGGGTCGAGGTGATTTATCACCAACCTGTGCCGGTGCACGCCTTTGCCGACCGCAAGGACTTGTCGGCCTATTGTGAACGCATCATCCGCACCAGCCATCCGCTGGCTGCGGCGTCACAGGATTGGTGACAGCAGCGCTTTAAGGGCGACAAGTGGGTCTTCGGCCCCCCAGATTTCTGGCCCAAGGGCGAAGAAGTCGGTCACGGGCGCAAAGCTTTCCACCAAGTCGCGGGTGAGCGCCCCTTCGGCGATGACCGGAACCTCGATCATTTCCGACCACCATTCGAACAAATCGCGCGGCGCTTGGGTGCCAAGGCCAAGGCCTGCCTCGCCGATTGGCCCAAAGGCCACGTAATCGGCACCGGCTTCGCCGGCGGACATGCCTTCGTGCCGCGAAACGCCGCAGAAACAGCCCACGATGGCAT
Organism: Paracoccaceae bacterium; assembly: GCA_947468085.1. Classification (GTDB taxonomy): domain Bacteria; phylum Pseudomonadota; class Alphaproteobacteria; order Rhodobacterales; family Rhodobacteraceae; genus Stagnihabitans. Next base: position 20,275 of record CANIKY010000031.1, read on the forward strand.
CGGCCCCCAACTCTTTGCGCAAGGCGCGGATGGCGCGGGAACCGTCGGCCAAATGGATGCCGTCCAGCCCATGGCGTTCGACAAACAGCGCGTGGTTTTCGATGACGATGGCCACATCGCGGGCATGGGCCACAAGGCGGGCGGCATCGGCGGCGCGGCCGATGTCGTCGGGGTCTTTGCTGGCCAAAGACAGGCGCAGGCAGGCAATGTCCACCCCGTCCATCACGCGGGCGAGGGTGGCGGGAAAAATATCCAAATCCAGCACCGGCGGGGTGATGAGGGTGATCTGCGGGCGGTCCTGCGTGGCCATGGGCGGGGTTCCTTCACGTTGCATGTTTGCTTTAGCCCAAAGCTGTGCGCTTGTCAGGGGGGTGTGGCTGGCGTATCAGCCGCGGGTCACAAGGTGAGGCCTGTCATGATCCCCCCTGTTTTCGTTCTGGTCCGCCCGCAGATGGGCGAGAATATCGGCGGCGCGGCGCGGGCCATGCTGAACTTTGGTTTGGAACGGATGCGCGTGGTCGACCCGCGCGACGGGTGGCCTAACCCCAAAGCGGTGGCGATGGCCTCGGGGGCGGGGCGGGTGTTGGACAATGCAGGGCTGTTTGGTGATCTGGACAGCGCTTTGGCCGATTGCGATTTTGTGCTGGCGACGACGGCGCGGGGGCGCGAGCTGACCAAGCCCATCTACACGCCTGAAGCTGCGATGGATTTGGTGCGTGCCATGACGGGGGCGGGCAAGAAGGTGGCCATTTTGTTCGGGCCGGAACGCGCGGGGTTGGAAAACGACGACATCATCCGCGCCAATGCCATCGTCACCGTGCCGGTCAACCCTGACTTCTTCAGCCTGAACTTAGCGCAATGCGTGCTGCTTTTGGCCTATGAATGGCGCAGGCAAACGGTTGCGGTGCCGCCCGTGGTGATGGAAATGGCCGGAGCCGATTTTGCCAATGCAGGCGAGATTCAGGCCTTGGCCGCGCATTACGAGGAAAAGCTGGATCAGGCGGGGTTCTTCTTTCCCGACCTTAAAGCCCCCAAAATGAAGCAAAGCCTGCGCAACATGTGGTCGCGCCTTGGCCTGACGCGGGCCGAGGTGCAAACCTTTCACGGCATGCTGCGCCAGATTGCGTATAAGCTTAAAACGCAAGGTGAGTGATCTTAAGCGGGGGGCTAGCCCCCCGCACCCCCCAGAGTATTTTTGCCAAGATGAAGGGGGAAGGGTGGATCGGCTCAGATCCCAAACCCGTGACACCCCGCGGCCCACCCTTGAAGGCCCGTTCCGCGCGCACTAGGGTCTGGCGCAACAAGCTAAGGGGCAGAAGATGGCGGGCAATCGCAAGATTTTCGAAGAAGTGGGTTCTGCGGGGGCGGCGAAGGTCGTCGCGGGCGGGATGATTGCAACCGCGCCGTCAGGGGCGCGCGGCGCGGTGCGGGTTTGGTTGATGGTAATCTTTGCGCTGGTGGCGGTGATGATTGCCTTTGGCGGGCTGACGCGGTTGACCGACAGCGGCTTGTCGATCACGGAATGGAACCCTGTGATGGGGGCCTTGCCACCTTTGAGCGCGGCGGATTGGGCGGCGGAGTTTGGCAAGTACCAAGCCTCTCCCCAAGGGCAGATCGTGAATGCGCAGATGAGCCTTGAGGCGTTCAAGCAGATTTTCTGGTGGGAATGGGGTCACCGCAATTTGGGGCGGGTGATTGGGTTGGTTTGGGCTGTGGGTTTTGGCCTGTTGACCCTGACGCGGCGGGTGCCTGCGGGGTGGGCACCGCGGCTTTGGGGGTTGGGCGTGCTGATCGGTCTGCAAGGGGCGATTGGGTGGTGGATGGTCGCGTCTGGGCTGACGGGAGAGATGACCTCGGTCGCGTCTTACCGTTTGGCGGTGCATTTGGGCGGTGCGTTTATCATCTTCGGCTTCATTGCCGCTTGGGTCTTTTTGCTAGGGCGGTCGGAAACCGATCTGTTGACGGCAAGACGCAGTGGCGAGCGCAAGGTGTACGGCCTGTCGACCGGCGTGATGCATTTGCTGTTCTTGCAGATCGTCTTGGGGGCACTGGTTGCGGGCATTGACGCGGGGCGGAACTATCCGACTTGGCCTGATATGAACGGGGCTTTCTTTCCGGCCGATGCCTTTGACGGGCCCGCCGTGCCACTTTGGGCCAATGCGGGGGTCGTGCAGTTTGTGCACCGCTTGGTGGGGTATGTGCTTTTTGCCTTTGCCATCGTGGCATGGAACCGGGGGCGCAAATCGGCCTATCAGGCCACACGCCAAGCCTTTCATATGATGATGGCGATGATGCTGGTGCAGGTGGCATTGGGCATTTTCACCGCCCTGTCGGCGGCGCAGTTGCATTTGGCCATCACCCACCAGATTGGCGCGGTGATCTTGTGGGTTTTGGTCATCAGGGCGCGGAATCTGTCGGCCTATCCGATCCAAGGCTCGATCCGGAAGGGAACGGCATGACGAACAATCACGCTTACACGCAGTTGATGGCCTTTCAGCGCCAGACCGAGGCTTTGTCTTTGGTGGCCGAACGCTTGGGCTGGGATCAGGAAACCATGATGCCCAGCGGGTCGGCCGAGCAGCGCGGTGAAGAGATGGCCGCGATGGAGGGCGTTTTGCATGCCCGCCGCACCAACCCGCGTATCTTGGAGTGGATTGAGGCGTCAGACCCGCAGGATGCAGCGGGCCGCGCCCAACTGCGCCTGATCCGCCGCAGCTTTCAGCGCGCCACCAAAGTGCCCGCCGATCTGGCGCAGAAACTGGCGCAGGTGACCTCGGTCGCGCAAGGGATCTGGGCGCAGGCGCGGGCGAACGACAGCGTGGCGGATTTTCTGCCAACCTTGGCAGAGGTGATCGCCTTGCGCCGCGAGGAGGCGGCCTGTCTCGCGCAAGGCGGCGATCTTTATGATGCCTTGTTGGACGATTACGAACCCGGTGCCACGGCGCAGACCATCGGCGCGATGTTTGACCGGATGCGGCCAAGGCTGGTTGCGCTGCGCGAGGATGTCTTGGGCAAAACACCGCCTGCGCCTTTGGTCGGCCACTTTGCCGAGGCCGCACAGTTGCGCCTGTCGCGCGATCTGGCCAGCGCCTTTGGCTATGACTTTACGCGGGGGCGGATTGATCTGGCGGTGCATCCGTTTTCCAGCGGGTCGGCGTCTGACAGCCGCATCACCACGCGGGTGGTGGAAAGTGATCCGTTCAACTGCATCTATTCCACCATCCACGAAGTGGGCCATTCCAGCTACGAGTTGAACATCGACCCTGATTACAAGCTAACCCCCTTGGGGCGCGGGGTGTCGATGGGGGTGCATGAAAGCCAAAGCCGGATCTATGAAAACCAGATCGGGCGCGGGCGGGGCTTTACGAAGCACCTGTATGGCGAGATGAAAAGCCGGTTTGACTTTGATCTGCCCAATGCAGAAGCCTTTTATGCCGCCGTCAACCGCGTACAGGCGGGCTTTATCCGCACCGAGGCCGACGAGGTGCATTACAACCTGCACATCATGATGCGCTTTGATCTGGAACGCGCCTTAATGCAGGGCGATCTGGCGGTGGGCGATTTGGAGGCCGCGTGGAACGCGCGGTTCTTGAAGGACTTTGGGGTGAAGGTGGACCGCCCCTCGCACGGGGTGTTGCAGGATGTGCATTGGTCGGTGGGGCTTTTTGGCTATTTTCCAACCTATACTTTGGGCAATGTCTATGCGGGGTGCCTGTGGCAGGCGATCAACGCCGCCCTGCCCGGGCTTGAGGAGCAGTTGGCGCAGGGCAATACATCGGCAGCGGTGGCTTGGCTGCGCCAGAATTTGCAGCGCCATGGGGGTTTGAACTCTCCGCGCGAGACGATCGCGCTGGCTTGCGGGTTTGAACCAACCGAGGGGCCGCTGCTGGATTATCTAGAAGCCAAATTTGGGGCGCTGTACGGGCTGTGACGGCGAAAGAAAGCCTCGCGGTTTGGGCCTTGGCGCTGGGCCTGTTCTTGATCTACGCGGGGGTGTTTTACGCCTTTCCGGCCCTGTTGCCTGACCTTTTGGCCGAAACTGGCTGGAGCAAGGCCGACTTGGCCCTTGGGCCCACGCTGTCTTATCTGGTGATGGCGGCTTTAACGCCGCTGACGGGGCGGGTGATTGATCGCGGCCATGGCGGGGTCTTGGTGGTGGTAATGCCGGTTCTGGCGGCGGTGGGGATTGCAGCCTTGGCCTTTGTGCAGACGCGCGCGCAATGGTGGGCTGTTTGGGCGGTTCTGGGGGTGGCGCAATCGGGCTGCCTGTATGAAAGCGTCTTTGCGCTGCTCACACGGAGGATGGGAGAGCATGCCCGCATTGCCATCACGCGGATCACGCTGGTAGCGGGGCTGTCCAGCACGATGACCTTTCCTTTGGGCCATTGGCTGGGCCATGCCTATGGCGGGAAAGGGGCCTATATGGGTTTTGCCGCCTTGGCCGTGCTGGGGACCGTGCCGCTGAACATCTGGGCCGTGCGCTTGCTGCGGGGGGCAGAGGTGTCGCGCAACGCAGAAGACAACCGTGGCGCGTTGCGCGCTGCCTTGCAGCGGCCTGCCTTTTGGGGGATCGCGGCAATCTTTGCGCTGATCTGGCTAAGCCACGGGATGCTGTTGACCTATATTCTGCCGCTGTTCCAAGAGCGGGGCATGTCGCGCGAATGGGCGGCGGTGGCGGCGGCATGCTTGGGGCCGGCGCAGTTGGCGGGGCGCTTGGTTTTGGCCTTGGGCGGGACGCGGGTGGAAAACCGGATGGCGACGCGGGTGTCCTTGCTGATGGTGCTGCTGGCGGCGTGCCTGTTGTGGTTTGCCGGTGCAGCGCCGTTTTTGGTCTTTGTGGTGGTGATTGTGCAGGGCGCGGGGGTTGGGCTGATGTCGATCATGCGCCCGATGCTGATTATGGATGTGCTTGGGCGGCGCGGTTTTGGGGCAATTTCGGGGGCTTCGGCCGTGTCACCCATTGTGGCCACGGCAGCGGCCCCCGTGTTGGGGGCCTATCTGCTGGATCACTTCGGGGCTGGCGCGATTTATGCCTGTTTGATCGGATTTTCCGGCCTGTCACTGGCCTTGGCCATGGTGCTAACCCGCAAGCCCGCGCTGGCGGGCTAGGCCCAGTTGGGGGCGCGCTTTTCTAAAAAGGCGCTGATGCCTTCACTGGTAGAGGCGTCCAGCAAGTTATCCACCATCGCTGCCCCTGCGGCGGCATAGGCTTGATCTAGCGGCAAGCCGGTTTGGGCGGCGAAGGCGGCTTTGCCGATGCTGAGCGCTGCAGGCAGTTTTTGCGCCAAGCTTTGTGCAAGGGCCATTGTTTCGCTTGAAAGCTCTTCAACCGAGGTGACACGGTTGGCAAGGCCCAAGGATTGGGCGCGGGTGGCAGTTAGGAACTCACCTGTCGCGGCCAGCTCAAAGGCGGCGGAGTGCGGGATTTTGCGCGACAGGGCCACGATGGGGGTTGAGCAAAAGAGGCCGATGTTGACCCCGTTCACCCCAAAGCGCGCCTGATCGCTGGCTACAACCATGTCGCAGGTGGCGGCCAATTGGCAACCTGCGGCGGTGGCTATGCCCTGCACCTCGGCGATCACCGGTTTTGGCATGCCTGCTATTTGCTGCATCACGCGCGAGCAAAGGGTGAAAAGCGCTGCAAAGGCTGCCGCGCCGCCATCGGGGGCCTGCCGCGCCGCTTGGATTTCTTTGAGGTCGTGGCCCGCGCAAAAGGCTTTGCCCGCCGCCCTGACCACCACGACCCGCACCGCGGGATCGGCCGCGATAGTGTCAAACTCGGCCGCAAGGGCGTGTAGCATTGGGGTAGACAAAGCGTTCAGTTTGGTCGGGTTGTTTAAGGTCACTACTGCCACGGCGCCGTCACGGGCGCATAGGATCAGGGGGGAGATCATGCCTTATTCACTTTGAACTGCCCCTCAACCAGGGCCCCGCTTTCGATGGATAGGGTCGTATAGCGCACCTCTGCTTGCACAGCGCAGGAGGCCCGCAAGGACAGGCTTTGGGTGGCAATGGTGCCATCAAACGTTCCGCGCAGATCGACGTTGTCAGCGGAAATGCTGCCCTTTACCCGGCCTTCAACCCCAACAGTCAGGGATTTGGCAGTGATTTTCCCGTCGATTTTGCCCAAAACCTCGATCGCACTGGACGATATGACTTCGCCTGTGATTGCCAGATCAGCGGCCAGCACGGATTTGCTGAAGCCACTGGACGTTTGAAGTGCGTTTACGGGGAGCGTTTGATCATTTGTTTTGCTGAACATGGCGATGGTTCCTATAGGATTTAATCGATTAGGACTTAAGCCAGCCGTCCGGTCAAGAGGCGCGCGAAAGCCAGTGCCATTTCGGGCCAAATCGTGTCGCGCAATGGATTGCAACTGACGCAAGGGGCTGGTTGACTGGCTCAATCGACCCTTTGGAGGCAAACACATGGCTGGCGATCCGTTCTTTCAACCCGTGTCTGGCATGGACTTGCCGCGATTCGCGGGCGTGCCCACCTTTATGCGCTTGCCGCTGGTGGATTTTGACCATCCGCGTTTTGCGGATGTGCAAATAGCTCTGGTCGGAGCACCTTGGGATGGCGGCACAACCAATCGCCCCGGCCCGCGCCACGGGCCGCGGCAATTGCGCGACCTTTCGACCATGATCCGCGCCAAGAACGGGTCAACCTGGGTTGCGCCGTTTGAACTGGTTAACTGTGCAGATGTGGGGGATGTTGCCCCAAACCCGGCTGACCTGATGGATTCGCTGGCGCGGATGGAGGCGTTTTACACGCGGCTGAAAGTGGCCGGTGTGTGCCCGCTGACCGGCGGCGGCGACCATTTGTGCACCCTGCCCATCTTGCGGGCCTTGGCCAAGGATCGCCCGCTGGGGCTGATCCAGTTCGACAGCCACACCGACTTGAACGACATCTACTTTGGCACGGGCAAATATACCCACGGCACGCCCTTCCGCCGCGCGATGGAAGAAGGGCTAATTGACCCCAAGCGCTATGTGCTGATCGGGATTCGGGGATCGGCCTATGGGCGCGAGGATTGGGACTTTGCCGCCGACAACGGCATTCGCATCATCGGTATCGAAGAATTTCACCGCCGCGGCGTGGAAGATGTCATGACCGAGGCCCGCGCGATTGTGGGCGATGGCGAAACCTATGTGACCTATGACATCGACTTCGTCGATCCGACCTTTGCGCCAGGGACGGGCACGCCGGAAGTGGGCGGGCCCAATTCATGGCAGGCTTTGCAAGTGGCGCGCGCGCTGCGGGGGTTGAACATTGTGGGGGCGGATCTGGTCGAGGTGTCGCCGCCGTTCGACCAGACGGGTGGGACGGCTTGGCTGGGGATCAGCCTGATGTTTGAAATGCTGTGTGTGATGGCAGAACGGATGGCGCGCTAGGGCCTGCGGCCGGCAAAGGCCGGGGGGCGCTGCCCCCCTGGACCCCCCCGGGATATTTGAGCACATATGAAAGGAGATCTGTGGTGCACGCAGAGATGATCGTTACCGGGGCCAAGGTTTTGACCATGGATCCGGCGCGGCCAAGGGCTGAGGCTCTGGCGCTGGCCGGGGGCAAGATTGTGGCGGTGGGGTCTGCCGCCGAGGTTCTGGCGCTGCGCGGGCCTGCCACCCGCGTGATCGAGGCGGGTGGGCGGACTTTGTTGCCGGGGTTTGTTGAAAGCCACATGCATTTGTTTGGTGGGGCGGAGTTGCAGCATTTGCAATTGACGGGCCTGCACGGGCATGACGCCTTGCGCGCAGCCTTTACCACCTATGCGCAAGGGCGCGAAGGTATGTTAATGGCCGAGGGGGCTGACTATAGCCTGCTGCCGGATGGAATAACGCGTCATGATCTGGATGCGATCTTTGCCGACCGACCGATTGCCATTCGCGCCATGGACCATCACACGGTCTGGGCAAATACCAAGGCTTTGGAGGCGACCGGTTTGCTGCACGGGGCCGATATGCCCATTGGCCATGAAGTTGTCATGGGTGCCGACGGTTTGGCCACCGGCGAGTTGCGCGAGTTTGAAGCGTTTGATCCGATCTTGGCGCTGGCGGGGGTTTCCCGGCTTTACGTTGCGATTTCGAAGGGGGCGGAGCCGTCGCCTTGGCCTTCGGATGCCGAACGCGCGGTGGATAAGGACCATATCGCGCGGGGCTTGGCCCATTGCGCGCGGCAAGGTTGCACGACCTTGGTCAGCATGGATGGCAACCGCTACACGCTTGTTTTGTTGCGTGAGATGCAAGAAGAGGGGCGCTTGACCCAGCGGGTCAAAGTGCCCTTCCACATGAAGCCTGAGTTTCCTTTGCAGGAACTGGACCGCGCCAGTGCCATGGCAGCCGAGTTTAACGACGAGTGGATCAGTTCTGGCTTTGTGAAGATGTTCATGGACGGCGTCGTGGATAGCCGCACGGCTTTTATGCTGGGCGACTATCCCGGTGTGCCGGGGCATCGCAGCCTGCCCTTGTTTGACCCCGCTTATTTCGACCAAGTCTGTACCGAGATTGATCGGCGCGGGTTACAAATCGCTGTCCATGCCATTGGTGACGGCGCGGTGCGCCAAACCATCAACGGCTATGAAGCGGCTGCCAAGGCCAATGGCTTGCATGATATGCGCCACCGGATCGAGCATATCGAGTTGATCGACCGTGCCGATATTGCGCGCCTAGCGGCGCTGGGCATCACGGCCAGCCTTCAGCCCGCCCATCCACCGGGTGCGATGGACTTCCCGATTGCGGCGATGGAAACGGTTATTGCGCCCGCGCGTTGGAAAGACGCCTACCTTTGCCGTGATCTGGCCGAGGCGGGGGCGCGCGTCGCCTTTGCGTCGGATTGGCCGGTGGCGGATGTTTCGGTGCTGCGGGGATTGCAGGCGAATTTGACGAGGCCCGCCTATGACGGGGGCCGGGTGCAAGGGCTGGATCTGATGGCTGCCTTGCAGGCCTACACGTCCGGAGGGGCCTTGGCCGCGCATATGGACATGCTTACGGGCACATTGCGAACGGGAATGGCCGCCGATCTGGTGCTGATCGACGGCGATCTTGAAGCAATCTCTTCCGACCAAATCGGCCAGATGGGAATCGCTTTAACGGTGGCGGGCGGCAGAATCACTCACCAAGCCCATGGATTCGTTTGAGTTATCCACAAAGTAAGGCTTGCGGCTGCTGCCGATAGGGGGCGGCCGTTGGCATCGGGGCGAGTCTTTCATGTCACAATCCCCAAAAAACCTAAGTTTTACGGGGTTTGACAAGAAATCGTCACACAGAGTCTTTTTTCCTCTTGCGGGTATAAGTGAGTTTGCCTAGATACGGCCTCACCGAAACGGGGACGATGCTTGAGGGTGTTGGAAGCGGGGAGGTAGCGGCGGCGGGGGGCGGAAGTTCTCTGGTGCTGTTGGAAATTCTGGAGGCACGGC
>CANIKY010000032.1 GCA_947468085.1 Paracoccaceae bacterium
AAAAAGCGGCGAAACATATTGGGCAGCGAAAAGGCGATCAAAAACGCCTCGGCCACGGGGCCGGTGCCCAGATAGGCCGCCATCATCACATCGCGGGCAAAGCCCGTCCCGCGCGAGATCAGCGTCCATCCGCCCACAGTCAGAATATTACGGACAAGCGATTGCGCTTTCATCCTATCCCTTGCGCCCGTTCTGCCCCTTCGGCAATCGCCTGCCGCAGCTTGCGGTCAAGGTTTTCCTGCCGGTTTTTGGCATGCAGCTTTAGGCCGAACATGTCTTTGACATAAAAGGCATCGACCACCTGCGCCCCATAGGTCGCAATCACGGCAGAGGCAATATAGATGTGGTTGGCCGCCAAGGTGCGGGTCAGGTCAAACAAAAGGCCGGGCCTGTCGCGGGTGTCGACCTCGATGATCGTGTATATTTCCGACCCTTCATTATCAAAAGTGACATGGGTCGGAAAACGAAACTCGCGGTCGCGTTTTTTCACCTTGTCGCGGTCGGCAAGGGCCGTGCGCGGGCGTACTTCGCCTTTAAGCGTCTTGTCGATCATCGCCTGCAAGCGCTGCAGTTTGGAAACTTCGTAAGGATGGCCTTCGATATCTTGCACCCAAAACACCGCCGTGGCGTAGCCGTCTTTGGACGTATAGGTCCGCGCATCAACTACATTGGCCCCCACCAGCGCCAAGGCCCCGGCAAGGCGGGAAAAGATGCCCGGATGGTCGACCAGCGCAAAGCACGCGCGGGTGGCATCGCGGGTGGGTTCGGGGTGCAGATCGATGCGGATTTCGTCATTGGGAAGGTCTAACAGCAGGCGGGCAAAGGCTTCTTGCGTGTCCGTACTTAGGCCGTGCCAATAGGGGTCGTAGTGGCGGGCAGTTTCGCGGGTGACTTGCGGCTCACTCCAGTCTGACAAGCGGGCGCGCAGGGCGCTGCGGCTGTCTTCGACGGCACGTTCGCGGCTGATCGTTTCTAGCCCACCTTCCAGCGCCTCGGCGGTTAGGGTGTACAACTGGCGCAGCAGCATGGCTTTCCAGTTGTTCCACGTGCCCGGCCCTACGCCGCGAATGTCGCAGACAGTCAGCACCGTCAGCAAATCCAGCCGCCTGCGGGTTTCCACCGCCTTGGCAAAGTCGCGCACCGTGCGCGGGTCGCCCACATCGCGCTTTTGCGCCATATCGGACATATGCAGATGATAGCGCACGAGCCATTCCACCGTCTCGGTCTCTTCCGCCGAAAGCCCCAGCCTAGGGCAAATCCGCCGCGCGATCTGCGCCCCGATGATCGAATGATCCTCTGGGCGCCCTTTGCCGATGTCATGCAAAAGCAAAGCCACATAAATGACCCGCCGGTTGACCCCGTCTTTCAGAATGCCACTGACCACTGGCAATTCTTCCACCAACTCGCCCCGCTCGATCTGGGCAAGGCACGAGACGCATTGAATGATATGCTCGTCCACCGTGTAATGGTGGTAGACGTTGAACTGCATCATGGCGACGATGTTTTCAAACTCGGGGATAAACGCCGATAGAACCCCCAATTCGTTCATCCGCCGCAGCGCGCGTTCGGGGTTACCGTGATCTAACAGAAGGCTCAGGAAAATCTGCACGGCTGCCGGATCATCGCGCAGATGATCGTCGATCAAATGCAAGTTTGACGCCAAAAGCCGCATCATGTTGGGGTGTAAAAGATACCCTGTACGCAACGCCTCTTCAAAAACGCGCAGAATGTTCAGCGGGTCTGACAGGAATTTCTTGGGGTCCGCCGCATCCAAGCGCCCTTGCAGCAGCTTGAAACCAGCGGCCACTTTGCGGCGGTTCAAAAAGCCGATGATGCGGGCTTCGGGCTTGGCGTGGCGGGCCTCAAGCTCGGTCAGGAATATGCGGGTAAGTTCACCGACACGGGTTGCATGGCGGAAATAGTCTTGCATGAAATGTTCCACCGCGCGCCTGCCGCCGTAATCGCGGTAGTTCATCCGCTCGGCCACTTCGACTTGCAGGTCAAAGGTCAACTGGTCAGTGGTGCGTTTGGTGATGTAGTGCATATGGCTGCGTGCGGCCCACAGGAAGTTTTCTGCGCGCTGGAAGATGGCAAATTCTTCGGCCGTTAAAAGGCCAGCGCCAACCAAGCCTTCGGCGGAAGGCACACGGTGCAGATATTTGCCGATCCAATACAGCGTTTGCAGGTCGCGCAGACCGCCTTTGGCCTCTTTGACATTGGGTTCCAGCACATAGCGCTGCCCACCTTGCCTTTTGTGCCGTTCGCCCCGTTCGGCGAGTTTTGCATCCATAAACTCGCGCCCCGTGGTGCGAAACAGGTCTGACCAAAGTTTTTCGTCCAGTTCAGTGGCAAGGGCCTGATCGCCGAAAATATAGCGGTGCTCCAAAAGCGCGGTGCGGATCGTGATATCCTCGCGCCCCAACCGCAGGCAGTCTTTGATGGTGCGGCTGGCATGACCGACTTTCAGCTTCAGGTCCCACAGGATGTAAAGCAGCGTTTCAATCACGCTTTCCGCGCGCGGGGTGATTTTCCATGGGAACAAAAACAGCAGGTCCACATCTGAATGCGGCGCCATTTCTGATCGGCCAAACCCGCCCACCCCCAGCACACACAGGCGTTCGGCGTCGGTTCGAACCTGTAAAGGATGCAGTACCTCGGCCGCTTCAAAGGCCACCAAAAGAAGGCTATCGGTCAATCGCGCTTGCGAGTGGATCAAAGGCAGCGCGTTGCGCGGATCGCGCGCAAAGGCACGTTCAAGAGTGGTGTTGGCACTTGCCTTAGCTTCGGCCAACAGGCGCGCCACTTGGGTGCGGGCAGTGCGAATGTCGGGCTTGCCGGCACAGGCGGTGGAAACCATCTGGCGCAGGGCGGTTATGTCCAGCACGGCGTCTTCGGGCAGCAGCAGGGGCTGGTCCCTTGGCAGCAGTTTGACCGAGGTGCCTGCCTCTGCAGCCACCACCGTTAGAACCCTGCCCGACCCGAACCCGAGCCGCCCGTAAAGCTGCGCTGGGCGGGATCGATGACGGTGACCTGTTGGTTGATGATCTGCGCCACGGCTAAGCCGCGCTCGTTGGTGCCGTTGGGCAGGAAACGGAAAATGCCGTTCACACCCACAAAGCCCGCGCCTTGCGTCAGGCCACTGGGGCCAAGCGCGCCCAGCCCACTTTGCTTGACCAAGGCCCCGATGGCCGCCATGCCGTCATAGGCAAGGCCCGCGGTGGCGTGGGGTGCTGCCCCATAGGCCGTTTGATAGCGGGCCAGAAACTGTTGCGCCAAGCCCGGGTCTGGCAGGGCAAACCATCCACCCTGCACGCCGGGTTGGGTAAGGTTGGCCAAGGGAATATCCCAGCGCGTTAGGCCGATGTACTGCGTGGTGACAGGATCAACCCCGTTTTCCATCAGCAACTGCGTCAACAAGGGCAAAGCGCCCCCGGTGTCGGCCGTCAGGAACACGGCCTGCGATGAGGATGATTTGGCCGATGCGGCGATATCTGTTACCGCTTGAACGATGCCGTTCTGGCTAAACTGGTAACTGCCAACAGCGGCAACTGACCCGCCTGCCGCAACGACTGCCGATTGGATGGCGGCTTTGCCCACCTCTCCCGCAGCGGTTTGGTCCGATACCACCATAATGCGGGTCAGCCCTCTGGTCACAGCATAGGAGGCCAAACGATTGGCCGTGCTGTCAAAGGTTTGGCCCAGAATAAAGACATTGCCGCCCGCGATGGCGGGGTTGTTTGAAAAGCTGATCACAGCCACCCCGCGCCCTGCCACGGCAGCGCCGGCCATGTTCGCCTCAGCCCCGTAAAAGGGGCCTAGGATGATCTTGGCGCCGTCATCTACAGCCTTGCTGGCCATTGTGGCCGCGATGTCGGGGTTGGCTGCGGTGGCATAAACGCGCAGGTCAATCTGCACGTCGCCCAGATCGGCAATGGCCATCCGCGCCGCATTCTCCAAACCTATGGCAATCAAATCATCGCTCGCCTCGCCCGAACCCGACGGCACAAGGAGCGCTACAGCCACCCGCGTGTCGGTGTAACTGACCCCGGACTGCCCCGAGGGCCCCGCCGTTTCGCACGCACTCAACAAAGCCAAGCTGGACAAAGCGACCGCCAGATGGAAAAGGCGCGCGGTAAGACGGGCGAAAAAGGTTGGCATCAAACTCTCCTAACCTGCGATGGGGGCAGAAATGCCGGGCAAAGCCGCCCGATCCCCCTCGCCCCTTGACGCGGGTCAGATTAAGCGGAACCACAGGTGATGTAAACTTGGCCGAACGCGAAGGAGGCAGAAGATGCGCAGTTGGACCCAAAGCCCGAATGCCATTCAACCGGGCCTGCACTTTGTCGCAACGCCCATTGGGGCTGCGCGCGACATAACGTTGCGCGCACTCGATATTCTGGCGGGGGCAGATGTCTTGGCTGCTGAAGACACCCGAACCCTGCGTCACCTGATGGAGATGCACGGCGTGGCGCTGAACGGGCGGATGGTACTGGCCTATCACGACCACAACGGCGACCAAATGCGCCCCCGCCTGATTGAGGCGTTAAAGGCGGGAAAATCAGTGGCCTACGCCTCGGAAGCGGGCACGCCTTTGGTCGCAGACCCGGGATTTCAACTGGCCCGCGCAGCGATTGATGCGGGGTTGACGGTGCTGGCAGCCCCCGGGCCTTCAGCCCTACTTTGTGCTTTAAGCGTCTCGGGATTGCCCACCGACCGGTTCTTTTTCGCAGGCTTTCTGCCACCAAAATCCGCGGGCCGCAAAACTGCCCTGCGGGAATTGGCACAGGTGCCCGGATCGATCATATTTTATGAATCTCCTAGAAGAATTGCGGCCTGCCTTCGTGATATGAACGAGATACTTGGGCCAAATCGACAGGCCGCCATCTGTCGGGAACTGACCAAGCGATTCGAAGAAATCTTGCGCGGCACTTTGGGCGAGCTGTCCGAAAGCCTGGGCGGGCGGGATTTGAAGGGGGAAATCGTGGTGGTGGTTGACCGGGCCGATCCGGTTCAAGCCGACGCCCAAACTGTGGAAGATGCCTTGCGCGAAGCTTTGAAAACCCTGTCGAGCAAAGATGCTGCAGCCCAAGTGGCGCAAGCCTTTGGCGTGACCCGGCGCGACCTCTACCAGCTGGCCTTGTCCTTGGGGCAGCGCCCATGAGCCGTTCAGAACGTGGCAAAACCGCCTATCACGCTGGCCTTGCTGCCGAAGACCAAGTTTCGCGGCTATATGACCGCTCTGGCAGACCTGTCATCGCGCGGCGCTGGCGCGGCAGCATTGGCGAGATTGACCTGATCGCGCGTGAAGGGGCGACCGTTGTCTTCATCGAAGTCAAGAAAAGCATCAGCCATGCCATGGCTGCCGAACACCTGACATGGGCCCAAGCCCAGCGCATCATGGCAACCGCCACCGAATTTGTCGGGGGCGAACCCGACGGCCAGTTGACCGATATGCGCTTTGATCTGGCCTTGGTCGACGGGCAGGGCCGAATCGAGATTATCGAAAACGCGCTCGCTGCGTGATCAATTGCATCTTGCCACGGGCTAGGCCATTGAGAGGACCAGATCAAGGAGACAGCCATGGCCCTGAAAGTTGCTTTGCAAATGGATCCGATCGGATCTGTAAATATCAATGCGGATAGCACCTATCGCATTGGCCTTGAAGCACAGGCGCGTGGGCATAGCCTGTTTTATTACGCGCCGGACCGTTTGGCCTTTGTCGAAGGCCGCGTGATCGCGCGCGGCTTTCCCATAGAACTGCGCCGCGAACTTGGCAACCATGTGACCTTTGGCCCTGAAACCGAGGTGGATCTGGCCGAAATGGATGTGGTCTGGCTGCGCCAAGACCCGCCCTTTGATATGGGCTACATCACCACAACCCATCTGTTGGACATGATCCATCCCAAGACCTTGGTCGTCAACGACCCCTTCTGGGTGCGCAACTGTCCCGAGAAACTTTTGGTGCTGCAATTTCCCGACCTGACCCCGCCCACCGCCGTCTCGCGTGATCTGGCCACGATTCGCGCCTTTAAGGCCAAGCATGGCGACATCATCCTAAAGCCGCTGTACGGCAACGGTGGGGCTGGCGTCTTCCGGCTGGACCCCAACGATCGCAACCTGTCCAGCCTGTTCGAGCTGTTCACTTCGATGAGCCGCGAGCCTTTGATCGTGCAGAAATTCCTGCCCGATGTGGCCAAGGGCGACAAGCGGATCATTTTGGTGGACGGTGAACCTGTCGGCGCCATCAACCGCGTTCCCCAACCCGGCGAGACGCGGTCCAACATGCACGTGGGTGGGCGGCCCGAAAAGATCGGCCTAACCCCGCGCGATCTAGAGATCTGCGCCGCCATCGGCCCGACCTTGCGCGAAAAGGGGCAGGTCTTTGTCGGCATTGACGTCATCGGCGATTGGCTGACCGAAATCAACGTGACCTCCCCCACCGGTATTCAAGAGCTTGAGCGGTTTGACGGCATCAACACCGCCGCCCGCATCTGGGAAGTGATCGAAGCCAAGATCGCTGCGCGCCGCTAGGCCTTGACCGCGCTGTTCAGCCGGTAGCTGACGGCCTCGGCCACATGGGGTCGCTTGACCGCCGCCTCGCCGCCCAGATCCGCGATGGTGCGGGCCACGCGTAAAATGCGGTGGTAGCCCCGCGCCGTCAGGCCAAAGCGTTCGGCCACGCGGCCCAGCAACTCGCGGCTTTCAGCATCGGGGCTGGCGATTTCTTCCAAAAGCGCGCCCTCGCTGTCGGCGTTCACCCTCACCTCGGGATGATCCTTGAACCGCGCAGTCTGCACCGTGCGCGCCCTGTCCACCCGTGCTGCCACCGTAGCAGAACTTTCCCCCGTGGCGGGCAAATCAAGGTCGGTATAGGCCACTGGCGGCACATCGACGCGCAGATCGAAACGGTCCATCAAGGGCCCCGAGATCCGCCCCAAATACTCTTCGCCACACAGCGGCACACGCGCGCAGGCGCGGGCCGGATCGGTCATATAGCCACATTTGCACGGATTGGCTGCCGCAATCAGCAAAAAGCGGCACGGATAGCGCACATGCGCATTGGCCCGCGCCACAACGATATCCCCGGTTTCAATCGGCTGGCGCAGGGTTTCCAAGACGGGGCGGGGAAACTCGGGGAATTCGTCCAAAAACAGCACCCCGTTATGCGCCAAACTCACCTCCCCCGGTTTGGCCCCCTTGCCCCCCCCCACAATCGCCGCCATCGAGGCCGTATGGTGCGGCTCGCGAAAGGGCCGCGCGCGGTTGATGCCCCCCTCGCTCAGCAATCCCGCCAGCGAATGGATCATCGAGGTTTCCAGCGCCTCCCCGGCTGACAAGGGCGGCAAGATCCCCGCCATCCGCGCCGCCAGCATCGACTTGCCCGATCCTGGAGATCCGATCATCAGCATATGGTGCCGGCCGGCGGCGGCAATTTCCAAGGCCCGCTTGGCGCGTTCTTGCCCCTTCACATCGCGCAAATCGCGCCCCGCAGGGCTGGGCAGAACCTCACCCGCCTGCGCTGCGGTCAAGAGCTGACGGCCGGTGAAATGCGCCACCACCTCGCTCAAAGATGCCGCCGCCCAAACCGTCGTGGCCCCAACCCATGCCGCCTCTGCGCCGCAGGCCTTGGGGCAGAGCAGCGCCTTGCCTTCGGCTGCGGCGGCCACGGCAGAGGGCAAGGCGCCCAGAACAGGCATCAACCGCCCATCCAGCGACAATTCGCCAAGGCTCACGACCCCTTCCACCGCGTCCTTGGGCAAGATGTCAATTGCGGCCAGAACCGCCAAGGCGATCGGCAAATCGAAATGCGACCCCTCTTTGGGCATATCTGCCGGCGACAGGTTCACCATGATCCGCTTTGAAGGCAAAGCAATCGCCATCGCATTCAGCGCCGCTTTCACCCGCTCGCGCGCTTCTGACACGGCCTTGTCAGCCAATCCCACCACCCCGAAATAAGGCATCCCCGGGGCCACGGCGCATTGCACCTCGACCATGCGGGCCTCAACCCCTTCAAAGGCCACCGTATAGGCCACCGCCACCATGCCAAGCCTCCCCGCATCCCCAACCCAAGGGATAGCGCCAGAAGGGTTAACGAATGGTGAACCGCGCCTTCATCTTGGCTCAAATACCCCACGGGGGTGCGGGTGTGTGAAACCTCCGCTACTTGGGTCAGGCTGGGTGATCCTGAATTAGGATTGCAACAACGCCGCAAAAGCGGGCCAAGCCTCGGGGTCTGCCACGGTCTTGTCGCGGCAAAAGGCATTGCAAAAGCCAAACCTGCGGCCACCAATTTCAAGCACATGGGTCACGGGCTGGCTGGAATAGGGGCAGGCAGTGTTTTCTGCCTGCGTGCCCGTCACCGCACTGGCTGTCAAAGGCTGCGGGCCGGGCCAAGAGCGTTGCGGCCACGGGCGGCGGTAAAAGTCCTGGTCGGCCCCGTCGACCTGCGCCATCGCTCGCCATCGCCGAAAGGACGGGTGGGCCAAATGGGCCTGCACATAGTCCATGGCTGGGGCGGAAACGGGCAGGTTATGGCCTGCAATCCGGCCTGCGACTGGCGCAAAAAAGGCATCTGCCGCCGAATACGCGCCGGCCAGCCACGGCCCGCCCGTCTGCGCCTTGGCCCAAGCCCAGATGGTTTCCAGCCGCGCCAGATCGGCCAGAACAGCCTCGCTTGGCGCGCAATCGGTGTAGCTGACGCGCAGGTTCATCGCGCAATGGCTGCGCAGCGCGCCAAAGCCTGCGTGCATCTCCGCCGCCAGCACCCGTGCTATGGCACGCGCCTTGGGGTCTTGCGGCCATATCCCCGCCTGTGGGTGGCGCGAGGCCAGTTCTTCGGCGATGGCAATGGTTTCGGGCACCACAACCCCGTCAGGCGTGCGCATCGTGGGGGCCGTCTTGGCCGGAGGATAATCGCGCAACATATTGGGCAGCGCATCGCTGTAAAGCCGCGCCAGATGGGTTTTGACCGGAATGCCAAAGGCGTCAAACAGCAGCCATCCGCGCAGCGACCAACTGGAATAGGCGCGGTCGCCGATCACAAGATCATAGGTCATGCCGATATCCTTCCCTTACAAACCAGCGTTAAATGCGTCGGGCAAACGCCCCTTCAAGACCATGGGCAAGCCCGCCATCACCCCGATCACCAAGCCCGCTGCCGCCGCGATCTGTTGGTTCAGCCGCCCCTGATGGTCGCGAAAGGCGCGCGCAAGGGCGTTGTCGGGCACTATGCCCCACCCCACCTCGTTTGACACCACCACCACCGGGGCCTTGCAGGCCGTCAATGCCGTCAAAAGTGCTGCGCATTCTTGGGCCATGTCCGCCTCGGCCAGCAACACATTGGTCAACCACAAGGTCGCACAATCCAGCAAGACCACATGATCGGCAGGCAAGGTCGCCAAAGTTTCCGCCACAGCGCGGGGCACTTCGTGGGTGATCCAATCCGCGCCGCGGTCGTGCTTGTGGGCTGCGATGCGGGCGCGCATTTCATCATCCCAAGCTTGAGCTGTGGCGATGTAATGGCGCGGTCGCCCGCTGGCCGTGACCAAGCGCTCTGCCAGCCGCGATTTGCCCGACCGCGCGCCGCCGATGACCAAACTGAGGCCCGGTAATTTTATGTCGTGTGGTGATCCAATCATAATTTGGTCGCGTACCACCTTTAATGCTTTCCGGCAAATGCAGCGTGATGCGCCGCTGCTGATTAAATTGGGACTGGTACCATGGCTCAAGAACAATTTGCTGACATCCGGCTGACCAGCAAAGCCCGTGCTGCAGCTTTACTTGGGGCCGAGCATGAGGCTGCCTTGGCCCGCGCTTGGCGCGACAACCGCGATAAGGCGGCGCTGGATACGTTGATCACCGCCTATATGCGCTTGGCCCTGTCGATGGCTGCGAAGTTTCGCCGCTATGGGGCCGCCATGCCCGATCTGACCCAAGAAGCCGCCATGGGCCTGATGAAAGCCGCCGAAAAGTTTGACCCCGACCGGGGTGTGCGTTTTTCGACCTATGCGATGTTCTGGATCAAGGCGCAGTTGCAAGATTATGTCATGCGCAACTGGTCGATGGTGCGGACGGGGTCTACCACCTCGCAAAAGTCGCTGTTCTTCAATATGCGCCGGGTCGAGGCGCGCTTGGTGCGCGAAGCCGCCGCCGAAGGCCGTGTGCTGGAAGGCCAAGATCTGCGCGAGGCCGTGGCTGTTGAACTTGGCGTGTCCTTGGGCGATGTGGCGATGATGGAGGGGCGGCTGTCAGGGTCTGATGCCTCGCTTAACGCCACGCAGGCGTCGGATGAAGACGGCCGCGAATGGATCGACGTGCTGGAAGATGACACGACCCAAGCAGCTGATCGCTACGCCACATCGCATGATCGCGCAGTGCTGCGCACTCATTTGACCGATGCCTTGAACACCCTTTCCCCGCGCGAGCGGATGATCGTGCGCGAGCGTCAACTGGTTGAAGCACCCCGCACCCTTGAATCCTTGGGGACCGAGTTGAAGCTGTCCAAAGAGCGCATCCGCCAGCTAGAGGCTGCAGCCTTCGCCAAACTGCGCCGCGCGCTGGAAGCCCAAGGCGCATCCCCGCGCGAGTTTTTGCGTTAAACGCTGCACCTGCTTTCCAAGGGTTGAGTTCGCGCAGCGTGGCCCGTAACCTTGCGCCATCCAAGGGGGCCTCATGCTAACGGGCAAACGCGTTCTTCTCATCATCGGCGGCGGGATTGCTGCTTATAAGACCCTGTCGCTGATCCGGCTGTTGCGCGGGCAAGGCTGCGCTGTCACTCCCGTCTTGACCCAAGCTGGCGCGCAGTTTGTGACACCCTTGTCAGTATCCGCCCTAGCAGGCCAAAAGGTGCACACCGCCCTTTTTGATCTGACCGAAGAGGCCGAGATGGGCCATATTGAGCTGTCGCGCAGTGCCGATCTGATCGTGGTCGCCCCGGCCACGGCGGATCTGATGGCAAAAATGGCAGGCGGGCGGGCGGATGACCTCGCCTCGACTGTACTTTTGGCCACCGACACGCCCGTACTTCTGGCCCCCGCGATGAATGTGCGCATGTGGGATCACCCCGCCACCCAGCGCAATCTGGCCACCTTGCGGGGTGATGGCATCCGCTTTGTTGGCCCGGATGAGGGCGAGATGGCCTGCGGCGAACATGGCCCCGGCCGCATGGCCGAGCCCGAGGCGATCTTGGCTGCGATCCGCGCCCTGCTGGTGCAGGGGCCGCTGGCGGGGCAGCATATCATCGTCACCTCTGGCCCGACCCACGAAGCCATTGATCCGGTGCGCTACATCGCCAACCGCTCGTCAGGCGCGCAGGGGGCAGCGATTGCGGCAGCTTTGCGTGATCTGGGGGCTTCGGTGACATTTGTGACGGGGCCCGCCTTGGTTCGCCCGCCCGATGGCGTGCGGGTGGTGGCGGTGCAAACCGCCCAAGAAATGCTATCGGCGGTAGAGGCGGCATTGCCCGCGCGGGCGGCTGTTTTTGCCGCAGCCGTGGCGGATTGGCGGGTGGAAAATGCCTCGACCTCGAAGGTGAAAAAAGACGGCAGCGGCCAAGCCCCCGCGCTGCGGTTTGTCGAAAATCCCGATATTCTGGCGACGATTTCGCGCTGCGATAACCGCCCCGCCTTGGTGGTGGGCTTTGCTGCCGAAACCGATGACGTGCTGGCCCATGCCCGCGCCAAACGCCTGCGCAAGGGCTGTGACTGGATCGTGGCAAACGATGTCTCGCCCCAGACAGGCATCATGGGCGGGTCGGAAAACAGCGTGACCTTGATCACCGCGACGGGCGAGGAAACGTGGCCCCGCATGGCCAAGAATTCTGTCGCGGCGCAGTTGGCGGCGCGCATGGCACAGGCGTTGCAGCATGACTGACGCGCCCTTGATCCAAATCTTGTGGGAAGACTGGGCCGACCAGACCCTGCCCTTGCCCGCCTATGAAACGGCAGGGGCTGCGGGGGCCGATTTGCGCGTGAACTTTCGGCCCGAGGACCGCGCCTTGGGACTAGTGCTGCAACCCATGGCGCGGGCGATTTTGCCCACCGGTCTGCGGCTTGCAATCCCTGCGGGCTACGAGGTGCAAATCCGCCCCCGCTCTGGCCTTGCGGCCAAGTTTGGCATGACCATCCCCAACGCTCCGGGCACCATCGACAGCGATTATCGCGGGCCTTTGGGGGTGATTTTGGCCAACCTTGGGGCTGACCCTTACACCATCCGCCACGGCGAGCGGATCGCGCAAATGGTGGTGGCCCCTGTGGTACAGGCGCGCTTTGGGATGGTGCAGGCGTTAAGCCAAACCGCGCGTGGCGAAGGCGGCTTTGGCTCGACAGGCGCCCAATGATCGGGATTTTGCTTTTGATGGCGGGGCTTTGGGGTTTGGGCGCTGTGTTTCGCACCCCCCGCCGTTCGCGTCTGTTGGCCATGACGGTGCTGTGGGGTGCGGCGGGTGTGGCCTTGGGCACCCTGCCCGCAGGCCAACCCCTGCGGCGCATTTTGGGCGAGGATCTGCGGGTCTGGGGGGCATTGACGTTGCTGGCCCTTTTGGGGTTGGGCTATGCAGCCCTTCTGGCCCGCCTGAGGGCGCGGGCCGTGACAACCCAGCCCAAACCCGCCACCACGTCCACCTTTTCGCCCGAAGAGCTGAACCGCTACGCCCGCCACATTATGTTGCGTGAAATCGGCGGACCGGGGCAAAAGGCGCTGAAAAATGCGCGGGTTTTGGTGATTGGGGCGGGGGGGCTTGGCTCTCCGGCGCTGTTGTACCTCGCGGCGGCGGGGGTGGGCTGCATCGGGGTCATGGACGCCGATGTGGTCGATGCCAGCAATTTGCAGCGCCAGATTATCCATAAAGACAAGGGCATCGGCCTTGCCAAGGTGCAATCGGCGCGCGAAGCCATGCTTGCCCTGAACCCCTATGTCACCGTGCGCCCCTATCAGCGCAGGTTTGAGGACGAGACGGCATCAGTGCTGCAAGACTATGATCTGGTGCTCGACGGATCCGATAATTTTGACACACGCTATCTGGTCAACAAGAAGGCCGCACAGGCGGGTGTGCCGCTGATCTCGGCCGCGATTACCCAGTGGGAGGGGCAGATCTCGCTGTATGATCCCGCCCATGGGACGCCCTGCTATGAATGCATCTTTCCCGAGCGCCCCGCGCCGGGCCTTGTGCCCACCTGTGCCGAGGCAGGTGTCGTAGCCCCTTTGCCCGGGGTAATCGGCGCCATGATGGCGATGGAGGCTGTCAAACACATCACCGGCGCGGGCCTAACCCTGCGCGGGCGCTTGCTGATCCATGACGCGCTTTACGCCGAAACGCGGGTGATCGAAATCACCCGCCGCCCCGACTGCGCTGTGTGTGGCATGCACCCCTAAAGCGCGTTTAGCCGATTTTGTAGCTGGAAGCCGTCACCCCGCCAAAAACATTGGCGTCGTGATAGACCCTCACAGCCACGTCATCCTCTGCGGCGCCCAAGGCGGCAAACAGCGGCACAAGGTGGTCTTCTTGCGCGTGGCAGGTGCGGGCATAGGGTGCGCTTTCCCAGTTCATCAGGGCTTGGGTGCGTGCCTTGCCGGTCTTGGCCATAGCATCATCCAACCACGCATCAAAGGCGGCAGAGGGCACCTTGGCCCCCGGCCCGAACAGGCGCAGGTTGTGGTAGCTTAGACCCGATCCCACGATCAAAACCCCCTCGTCGCGCAAAGGGGCCAGCGCGCGGCCAAGGGCGAAATGGGCGGCAGGATCGTAGCCATGCTGCAACGAGACTTGATAGATCGGCACATCGGCCTTGGGATACATCACATAGGCCGGCGCAAAGGTGCCGTGGTCAAAGCCGCGCTTGGCATCAAGGCTGACGGGCAGGCCCGCCGCGGCGATCAGGTCAGCGGTGCGCTGGGCGATTTGCGGCGCACCGGGGGCGGGGTAGACGATTTTATAGGTTTCGGGCGGAAAGCCGCCGTAATCATACAGCATCCCGGGGGCGGGCGATGTCATGACAGCAAAGCTGTCTTCCTCCCAATGGCCAGAAATCATGCAAATGGCCTTGGGCACCGCGCCAATCTCGGACGGCATCCGCGCGAGTGACACCTCAAGACTTGTCAGCATCTGACGCATATTGGGGATCCAAGGCCAAGGCCCGCCGCCGTGCGAGATGAAATAGGTGGGAAGTCGGGCCATGGGGGCCTCCTTTCAAGCTATGACGTAAATGGCCCTGCGTGTAACCGCGCACAAGGTGCAGCCTTGCAACCTGTCTGTGCAGTGCTGCAGAGGGCTTGCCCCCGCCCCCGCGAAGCGGCCATAGTCGATCATCGCTTCGTGACAGGGAGATCACAGAATGAAACTTGCTTCGCTTTTGGCCGGCCTTGCGCTGACCGCTTTTGCCACCGGTGCCGTGGCCGATGCTTTACCCGATATGGCAGGCAAAGAGATTACCATCGTGACCGAAAACGCCTATCCGCCCTTGCAGTTTTTAGACAAGGACGGCGTGGCGATTGGTTGGGAATATGACGCCATAGCCGAAATGGCCAAGCGGCTGAATATGACGGTGAAATACGAAACGATTTCGTGGGACGCCATGATCCCCGCCGTCTCGGAAGGCCAGTTTGACATGGGCATGACGGGCATCACCATCACCGACGAGCGCAAGGGTATGGTCGATTTTTCTGACGCTTATATGCGCTCGCAAAGTGTGATGATGGTGCGCGGTGATGAAAGCCGCTTTGGCGACGCCAAGTCTTTCGCCGCAGACGACACACTGCTGATCGGCGCGCAGGCGGGCACGACCCCCTTCTACACCGCCGTGTACGAGGTGCTGGACGGCAACGAATCCAACCCCCGCATCAAGCTTTTCGAAACCTTTGGCACCAGTGTCGAGGCGTTGAAGGCGGGCGATGTGGATACGGTCTTGACGGATATGACGGCGGGGCAGGGCTATGTTGCAGCCTCCGAAGGCAAGCTGAAGCTGGTGGGGGATCCTTTGGGCACGGAAGATTTTGGGTTCATCTTCCCCAAAGGGTCGGAGTTGGCTGCGCCGATGAATGCCGCGATTGCGGCCCTTATTGAGGACGGCACCTTGGACGCGCTGAACAAGAAGTGGTTTCTTGACTACAAGATGAACTGACTTGCGGCAGACAAAGGACGAGGACTTTCCTTGGTGGCTGGTGATCCTAGGGGTCACCGGCCTTTGGATGGGGTATGAGGTCTGGGCCTCGGCCATCTATGCCCAAGTGATGGCAGCTTTGGTCAAGGGCATTCAGGTCACGGTGGCGGTGACGCTGGTGGCCTATCTCTCTGCCTGCGCCTTGGGGTTGGCTTTGGCCGTGGCGGGCCTGTCGCGCTATGCTGTGCTGCGACAGGCAGCACGGATCTGGATCGAGGTGATCCGCGGCGTGCCGATCATGGTTTTGCTGCTGTATGTGGCGTTTGTCATTTCTCCCGCCCTTGTCTTTGGCTGGAACTGGGTCGCAGGCTGGCTGGGGGCCAACCCCATCGGCGCGCGCGACTTTCCCTTGATTGCCCGCGCGGTGCTGGCACTGACCTTAGCCTATTCAGCCTTTCTGGCCGAGATTTTCCGAGCTGGACTGCAAGCCGTTGACAAGGGCCAGACCGAGGCCGCCATGGCGCTGGGCCTGAGCGGGTGGCAAAGATTTCGCCACATCGTCTTTCCGCAGGCCTTTCGCATGATCTTGCCGCCTTTGGGCAATGATTTTGTGGCGATGGTGAAAGATTCCTCGCTGGTGTCGATCTTGGGCGTGGCGGATATCACGCAACTGGGCAAGGTGCAGGCGGCGGGGAATTTTCGCTATTTTGAGACCTACAACATGGTGGCGCTGCTTTACCTTGTCATGACGATCGGCCTAAGCCTTGGCTTGCGCCGGATCGAAGGGCTGATGAAGAAGCACACCAAGTAGGGGGCCAGCCCCCTAACCCCCGGGATATTTGGGCACATATGAAAGGCATAAAGATGAGCAATCCTGTGTTAGGCGTTTGGGAGACGGCGTTCGGTTTGCCGCCCTTCGGGCAGATCGTCGATGCCGATTTCGCCCCTGCCTTTGATGTGGCCTTGGCCGAGGCGCGCGCGCGGGTGGCCGAGATTGCAAGTGATCCGACAGAGCCGAGTTTTGCCAATGTGATCGAGGCGCTGGAGTTGAGCGAGGAGACGCTGTCGCGGGTGAGCGGGGTGTTTTACAACCTGACCGGTGCTGACAGCACGCCTGCGCGTGAGGATTTGCAGAGCGAAATGGCCCCGAAGCTGTCGGCCTATGCGTCCGAGATCACCAACAACCGCGCCTTGTTTGGCCGGATCGAGGCCTTGTGGCAGGCGCGGGATACGCTGGGGCTAGAGCCCGAGCAGGCGCGGGTTTTAGAGCTGTATCGCCGCATGTTTGTACGGTCGGGCGCTTTGCTGGAAGGGGCGGCGTCAGCCCGCCTGACGGATGTGAAATCGCGCCTTGCCGTTTTGGGCACGCAGTTCAGTCAAAATCTTTTGGCCGACGAGCGCGCGTGGGTGATGCCCTTGGCTGAGCAGGATTTGCACGGTTTGCCCGCGTTTGTTGTTGCCGCAGCGCGGGCGGCGGGCGCGGAAAAGGCGATGGGCGGGCCGGTGGTGACGCTTTCCCGTTCGATCATCGTGCCCTTCTTGCAATTTTCACCCCGCCGAGATCTGCGGCAAAAGGCGTATGAGGCTTGGGTGCAGCGCGGGGCTAATGGCGGGGCGACAGACAACCGTGCCATTGCCGCCGAAACCCTGCGCCTGCGCGAAGAGCGGGCTAAGTTGCTGGGCTACGCCAGTTTTGCCGATTACAAGCTGGAACCGGAAATGGCCAAAACCCCCGCCCGTGTGCGCGATTTGTTGATGCGCGTTTGGGAACCTGCCAAGCGCAAGGCGCTGGGCGACAGTGCTGTGCTGGAAGCGATGCTGCGCGCTGACGGCATCACAGGCCCGCTAGAGGCTTGGGATTGGCGCTATTATTCCGAAAAGCGCCGCTTGGCCGAGCATGATTTGGACGAGGCGGTCTTGAAGCCCTATCTGGGGCTACAGGCGATGTTGGCTGCGATGTTTGACTGTGCCACGCGCCTGTTCGGGCTGGAATTTGCGCCGTTAGACGTGCCGCTGTACCACCCTGACTGCCGCGCTTGGGAGGTGACACGGCAAGGCCGCCACATCGCCGTCTTTGTCGGCGATTACTATGCGCGGGGATCAAAACGCTCGGGGGCTTGGTGTTCTGACATTCGCCCGCAGCGCCGCTTGGGGGGTGATCAGCGGCCGATCGTGGTGAATGTGTGCAACTTTGCCAAGGGCGATCCGTGCCTGCTGTCTTACGACGATGCGCGCACGCTGTTTCACGAATTCGGCCATGCCTTGCATCAAATGCTGTCAGATGTGACCTATGGATTTATCTCGGGCACCAATGTGGCGCGCGATTTTGTCGAACTGCCCAGCCAGCTTTACGAACACTGGCTGGAAGTGCCCGAGGTCTTGGAAAAACACGCCCGCCATTACCAGACGGGTGCGCCCATGCCCGCCGATCTGCTGCACCGTTTGCTGGCGGCGGGAACCTATGATCAGGGCTTTGCCACAGTGGAGTTTGTCTCTTCGGCCTTGGTCGATCTGGCGTTTCACGAGGGGGCCGCCCCTGCCGATCCGATGCAAAAACAGGCCGAGGTTTTGGAAAGCCTTGGCATGCCCCGCGCCATCAGAATGCGCCACGCCACCCCGCACTTTGCCCATGCGATGTCGGGCGATGGCTATAGCTCGGGCTATTACAGTTATATGTGGTCAGAGGTGATGGACGCTGACGCTTTTGCCGCCTTTGAAGAAGCCGGCGATCCGTTTGACCCCCAAACCGCCGCGCGGCTGGAAAAGTACATCCTGTCGGCGGGCGGGTCGGAGGAGGCCGAGGTGCTTTACACCCGGTTTCGCGGCAAAATGCCGGGGGTGGAACCTTTGCTGAAAGGGCGTGGCTTGTTAGAGGCGGTTTAAGGCCCCGCAGAACCGCAGGCTGAGCCTGTTTTTTCGTCGTTTGCGTCGGTGCTTGCACTGACACAGGCTGCACGGGTCTTGAAAGGGGGTGCTATGCAGATCACAGGTTTGGCCGCTTTGGTCACGGGCGGCGGGTCTGGCTTGGGGCTGGCCACAGCCCTTGCTTTGGTACGGGCTGGGGCCAAAGTGGCTGTGCTTGACCGCGATGTTGCGGGCTTTGACGGCTTGGGCTTTGCCTGCGATGTGACGGATGAGGCTTCGGTCAGCGCTGCCATTGCGGGGGCTGAGGCGGCCCATGGTGTCGCGCGCATTGTGGTCAACTGTGCGGGGGTGCCCGGCGGGATGCGTTTGGTTGGGCGCGACGGCCCCGTCGATATGGCGCGCTTTTCCCAAGTGATCAACGTCAACCTGTTGGGCACCGTCTCGGTGATGACCAAGGCCGCCGCGCGTATGATGGCGGCAGAGGTTTTGGACGTTGAAGGCGCACGGGGGATTGTGATCAACACCGCCTCGATCACCGCTTACGAGGGGCAGGTGGGGCAGGGGGCCTATGTCGCCTCAAAAGGGGCGATCGTGGCGCTGACCTTGCAGGCGGCGCGAGAGTTTGCCTCCAAAGGGGTGCGGGTTATGGCCATAGCGCCGGGCCTGTTTGCCACACCCATGGCCAGCGAGGTTCCGCCCGAGGTGGTTGATGCCATCACCAGCGACGCTATTTTTCCGCGCCGTTTCGGGCGGCCAGAGGATTTTGCGCAAATGGTCCTGTCGATCATCGCCAACCCCATGCTGAACGGCGAGGTGATCCGCTTGGATGCCGGCGTGCGGTTGCGGGCGCGTTAAGCGCCTGTCGCCTGGTCCAACAGCCAGGCGCGCAGCAACGCGGCATCGGGGTGGACAGCGCCTGTTTGCGGCGTGAGAAGATAAAACGCCTCGCTGACCGGCACGGCCAAGCCAAAGGGGCGCACCAAGCGGCCTGCGGCCAGTTCCCGCGCTGCCATAGAACTGCGCCCGAGTGCTATGCCTCCGCCTGCCGCTGCCACCTCGAACGCCATCAAAGAGGTGTCAAAATGCGCGCCTGATCCGGCGTTGACCTTGGTGGCCCCCGCGGCGGCAAGCCATGTGCCCCACCCCTCTTTATAGCCCAAGACATGCAGCAGGCGTTCTGCCGCCAGATCGTCGGGCGATGAAAGACGGGCGGCGACATGGGGCAGGCAAAGGGGTTCAATCACTTCCCAACTCAACTGATTGGCGTGAAAGCCCCTCCAGTGGCCGGTGCCATAGCGGATATCAAGGTCGTATTGCACGTCTTCCTCGCTCCAGATCGAGGAGACGATGCGCAGGGGCACCTTGGGGTGGGCCTGCAAAAAGTGCGGCAGGCGCGAGGCGATCCAGTTCACCGCAAAGCCGATTGGGGCGCGCAGGGTCAGCACTTGGGTACGGCGGTTGCCGAACACCTCTTGGGTGCCCGCTGTCAGCCTGTCAAAGGCGTCTTGCACCTTGGGCAGATAGGCGGCCCCCACCTTGGTCAGCACAAGGCTGCGGGGGCGGCGTTCGAACAGCGGTTCGTGCAGGTGGTGTTCCAAAAGCTTGACTTGCTTGGATATCGCCGCCTGCGTCAGCAACAATTCTTCCGCCGCTTGGGTGAAAGACAAATGGCGCGCCGCAGCCTCAAACGCGCGCAGCCATGACAGGGGGGGCAGATTGTGCATCGCGCGCCTTGGGGTTGTTTGGGCGATACTATCATGCGCCCCGTCCCAAGGCCGACTGAAATCGCCGCGATGGGTCTGTTTTCGTCATATAGACGTTGGCCATGGCGCTGTTAAGGTGGCGAAAATCTTGGGAGGGATGGGATGAATTATCCGCTGGTGATTGGCGAGCTTTTGAAAACTGGCCTTCGGGCCAATCCGGCCCAGCGGATCTGTGATGCGGGCGGGGTCGATCTGACCTATGCCCAGTTTGGTGCAAGGGTGCATCGGTTGGGCGCGGCCTTGGCAAACTTGGGCCTAGGTGAGGGTGCTGTGGTGGCCGTGATGGATTACGACAGCCACCGCTATCTGGAATGCTTCTTTGCCATCCCCATGTTGGGGGCCACTCTGCACACCGTCAACGTGCGTCTGTCGCCGGAACAGGTGCTGTATACCATCACCCATGCCCAAGACGCAGCGATCTTGGTGCATGAAGATTTCCTGCCGCTGCTCTTGCCCCTTTTGCCCCGCATCACGCGGCCCGTGCATTTGATCTTGCTGTCGGACAAACCCGCCGTCGTCCCGCAGGGCTTTGCGGGGGCCTACGAGGCGCTTTTGGCGGCGGGCGATCCGGCCTTTGCCTTTCCCACCTTCCCCGAAACCACCCGCGCCACGCTGTTTTACACCACAGGCACCACGGGCGACCCCAAGGGCGTGACCTATTCGCACCGCCAGTTGGTGCTGCACACTTTGGGCGTTATCGCCTGCTTTGCGCCCATTCCGGGGCGGGGCGGGATCAAGGCGGATGATGTCTATATGCCGCTCACCCCGCTGTTTCACGTGCATGGCTGGGGGTTTCCGCTGATTGCCACCATGCTGGGGATGCGCCAAGTCTATCCCGGACGGTACGAGCCGCAAAAGCTGCTGCATCTGATTGCCACCCACGGTGTCACCTTCTCGCACTGTGTTCCGGCAGTTCTGGGTATGGTGCTGGGGGCTACGGGGTCAGAGGCTGTCAATCTGGCGGGGTGGAAAGTGATCATCGGCGGATCGGCCCTGCCCGAAGGGCTGGCCCGCGCCGCCCTGGCGCGGGGCATTGATATTCACGCAGGCTACGGCATGTCGGAAACCTGCCCCGTACTGACCATCGCCGATATGGCCGCGACCCAAGGCCCGCAAGATACCACCGCCATCCGCATCGCCACGGGCAAGCCCATTCCCTTGGTTGAGATGCGCGTTGTGGACCCCGACATGAAGGATGTGCCCCACGACGGCATGGCGACCGGAGAGGTCGTGGCTCGCGCCCCCTGGCTGACCGATGGCTATTTGCACAACCCCGCAGGCACCGCCGATCTGTGGCGCGGGGGGTGGCTGCACACGGGCGATGTGGGCAATATCGCCCCCGATGGCACGTTGCGCATCACCGACAGGCTGAAAGATGTGATCAAATCGGGGGGCGAGTGGATATCCTCACTTGAGCTGGAAAGCCTGATCTCGGCCGTGGCGGGCGTGGCCGAGGTGGCCGTGGTGGGTGTTGCCGATGAACGCTGGGGCGAGCGCCCCGTGGTGCTGGTGGTATCACAGCACGATGTGGGCGAGGCAGTACAGGCGGCCGTGCAATCGGCCATAGCCGCAGGGCGATTGTCAAAATGGGCAGCGCCCGACCGCGTGTTGCGGGTAGAGGCGATCCCTAAAACCTCGGTCGGCAAGATCGACAAGAAAGCCATCCGCGCCAGTCTGGCCCAAGCCTGACGCATTCCCAAGCGCGGGGCTTAGGCTGGCAATTGGTTGTTTGCGCCAATCCGCCTTTGCGCGGTTTAGTCACGTCGACGAAGCCCTTTTCGCGAAAGAGACGGATATGTTCGGCATCACCCCCTCGGCCCGCCTGCGCCCCTCGCCCTATTACGAGGCGACCTTGGCCGAAGGGGTCTGCGCCTTTACCACCTATAACCATATGCTGATGCCGACGTCGTATGGCAAACCGCTGGAGGAATACTGGCGGCTGATCAACGGCGTCAGCCAATGGGATGTGGCGGTGGAACGGCAAGTACAGTTGCGCGGCCCCGATGCGGGGCGCTTGGCGCAGATTTTGGCGCCGCGCGATTTGTCGCAAACCAAGGTGGGGCAGGGCAAATATGTGCCCTTGGTCAACCATGAAGGCGTGCTGATCAACGATCCGATCTGTTTGAAACTGGCGGAAGATCTCTATTGGCTGTCGATCGCCGACAGCAATATCTGGTTCTGGGCCAGCGCTATCGCCGCCGAACGCGGCTTGCGGGTAGACGTGTCAGAACCTGATGTCTCGCCCCTCGCCATTCAGGGCCCCAAGGCCGAGGATGTGGTGGCGCATCTGTGTGGCGATTGGGTGCGCGGGCTGAAATACTTCTGGTTCCGCGAGTTTGACCTACACGGCATCCCCTTGGTGGTGGCGCGTTCGGGCTGGTCAAAACAGGGCGGGTTTGAACTGTATCTGCGCGATGGCTCTCAAGGGACCAAGCTGTGGAACCTTGTGAAAGAGGCGGGGCAGCCCTGGGGCATCGGCCCGGGCAACCCCAATTGGAGCGAGCGCGTGGAAAGCGGCCTCATCTCTTTTGGCGGCGATACCGATGGGCAAACCAACCCTTACGAGGTGCGGATGGGCAAATATGTTGATCTGCATGTGCCCGATGACACGGTGGGCATCCAAGCCCTGCGCCGCATCGCGGCCGAAGGGCCAAAGCGGCATTCGTTGGGGATCATTCTGGATGCAGGCGATCCGGTGACGCCAGGGTTCTTGTGGAACCCGATTTATAAAGACGGTGTCA
This sequence comes from Paracoccaceae bacterium, assembly GCA_947468085.1. Classification (GTDB taxonomy): domain Bacteria; phylum Pseudomonadota; class Alphaproteobacteria; order Rhodobacterales; family Rhodobacteraceae; genus Stagnihabitans. Next base: position 22,465 of record CANIKY010000032.1, read on the forward strand.
AAGTTGGCGATCTGACCAATTGCATCTTTTCGATCCGGGTGCAAAAGAACTTGGGCTTTGCGCTGATTTCGCGCAATTGTGCGGTGGGTGATCGGGTTGAGGCCATGGTTGGCGGCGTGATGCTGGCGGGCGTTTTGACCGAACTGCCGTTTGTGTAAGGGGGCTGTTTGGATGCTTGGGTGGCAAAGCCATGATTGAGGCCAAAGTGTTTGCAAGCTTCGCCGAAGGCTTTCGTGCCTCGTATGAAGACGAGTTGCGCGGCGAGGGCTTTTTTGCCTCTCTTGCACACAAAGACCCAATCCCCCGCCGCGCCGAGGTGTGGCGCAAGATGCTTGCCATCGAGCAGGTTACAACCCAAGCCCTGCAGCCTGCAGCCTATGCGCTGGGCCTTGCCTCTGGCGATCCCCAAGCTCTGCGTGCCGAAGGGACGGCAGAGGCCGACGACTGGCGGGCCTTGGGCTGGCAGGGCGCTTTGTTGGTGATGCGTGACGAGTTTCCCGCCTACCTGACCGAGTTTGAGGGCCTGCTGGCCCAAGCCCCGCCAGACTATGCCCGCCTGATCGACATATTGATCCGCCACGAGATCGCCTTTATCGACTTTGCTACCGCCGAATTGGCGGGGCAGGCTGATAGCATGGATGTGCTGGATCGTTACCTAACGCAGGCCCGTGCCGCATGACGCGCTGGGGGTTTGTGAACCGTCAAGGCGTGCTGTGGCTAGGCTTTTTTGCGCTGATCCTGATCGCTTGGGCGGCCATCTTTGCGCAGGTGGCGCAGGCCCCTGTTGGAATTTGGGGGGTGCTTTGCACCTCGGCGGCAGGGGCGGGGTTCCTCTCGCTTTGGGGTATGTGGGCGCTGATGGTGGCGGCCATGATGCTGCCAACCTTCGTGCCAGCCTTGCGCACCTTTTTGAACATGGGCGCAGCGGGGGCCACGCGCCCGATTGAGGCGGGGGCACTGGTGGCAGGTTATGCGCTGATCTGGGTCATCGGCGCGGGTTTGGGGGCTTGGGCGCAATGGGCGCTGGCGCGGGCGGGGATGCTGGCGCCGGATGGATCAAGCCTGTCGGTGTGGCTGACAGTGGCGCTGCTTTTGGCGGCGGGGCTTTACCAGCTTTCGATCCTGAAAGCCGCCTGTCTGGCCAAATGCCGGATGCCCTTGACCTATTTCATGGGGCGCTGGGCCCCAGGGTTCAGGCGCGCCTTTGTCATGGGGGCGGAACTAGGGGCGATCTGCTTTGGCTGCTGCTGGGCGCTGATGGCTTTGGCTTTTGTCGGCGGCACGATGAGCTTGATGTGGATGGGCCTTGCAACCTTGTTCATGGTGCTGGAAAAACTGCCCCAAATCGGCCGCCCCTTAACACGGCCTGCGGGATATGCCTTGATCGGGGCGGGGGCTGTGCTGGCCTTGCGCACTGTGTTGACCTGAAAGGACAAAACGATGTCGACCACTTTGCCAAACTGGGTCATCAAGGGCGAGTTGATCCTCAACTGCAACTGTACGGTCTTTTGCCCCTGCGTGATCAGCTTGGGCAAGCACCCGCCGACCGAGGGCTATTGTCAGGCTTGGGTCGGCATCCGCATTGATACGGGCCATTATGACGGCCATGATCTGGGCGGGTTGAACGTGGGCCTGCTGATGGACATTCCGGGCAACATGGGCCGTGGCAATTGGAAAGCTGCGGCCTATATCGACGAGCGCGCGACCGAAGCAGCCTATGACGGGCTGATCCGCATCTTTTCTGGCAAAGCGCGCGGGTCGACCGGGCTTTTTGCGGTCATGGTGTCAGAGTTTTTGGGTGCAGAGCGTTCGCCCGTGCACTACGTCACCGAAGGCAAAACCCGCCGCCTGTCAGTGGGCAAAAAGATTCAAGGTGAGGTGACGCCGATCACCGGCACCGATCCTGACCGCGAGGTGGTGGTATCAAACACGGGCTATTGGATGGGCCCCGATGTGACGATTGCCCAAGCCGGCAAAGGCCGCGTGCGTGCCTATGGGCGCGTGTGGGATTTTGACGGGCGCTCTGCCGAGATTTGCCAGATCGACTGGCACGGCCCCAACTGATCGGGCCGCATTCACGAAAGGAAAGACAATGTTTCAAGCGCTTGTGCTAGAAAAGAACGCCGAAGGTCAGGCCGTGGCTGTTATCCGCCAGTTGGACGACAGCGTGCTGCCTGCGGGCGATGTGACGGTGGCGGTAGAATACTCGACCCTCAATTACAAAGACGGCCTGTGCCTGTCGCCCAACGGCAGCGGGCTGGTGCGCGCCTATCCGCATGTGGCGGGGATCGACTTTGCCGGCACGGTCGAAGCGTCTGACGATGCGCGCTACAAGCCCGGTGACAAGGTGGTTCTGACGGGCTGGCGTGTGGGCGAGGTGCATTGGGGCGGCTATGCGACTAAGGCGCGGGTCAAGGCCGATTGGCTGGTGCCCTTGGCGCATGGCCTGACCACGCGGCAGGCGATGGCGGTGGGGACGGCGGGGCTTACCTCGATGCTGGCGGTGCTGGCGCTAGAGGATCACGGGCTGACGCCTGCGGGGGGCGAGGTGCTGGTGACAGGCGCTGCGGGCGGCGTGGGGTCTGTTGCAGTGGCGCTGTTGGCCAAGCTTGGCTATCAGGTGGCAGCTGTGACGGGGCGACCTGAAACGGAAAGCTACCTGCGCGATTTGGGGGCAGCCCGCATCATCGCCCGCGCCGATCTGGCCGAAACCGTCAAACGCCCGTTAGAGGCCGAGCTTTGGGCCGGTTGCATCGACGCCGTGGGCGGGCCAATGCTGGCGCGGGTGCTGGGGCAGATGAAATACGGCGCTTCGGTGGCTGCGGTGGGGCTTGCGGGCGGGTCAGGGCTGCCAGCTTCGGTCATTCCGTTCTTGCTGCGCGGAGTTAACTTGCTGGGGATCGATTCGGTCATGCGGCCCTATGCCGACCGGCAAAGAGCTTGGGCGCGGATCGCCACCGACCTGCCAATGGGCAAGCTAGAAGCGATGATCGAACCCGCCACATTGGCCGATCTTCCGGCCCTTGGAGCGGCGATTTTGAAGGGCGAGATCAAGGGGCGCGTGGTTGTAGACCTGCGGGCCTGACCGACCCCCCCCACGATTTTTCTGCGAAAAATCAGACGAGCGCGATTTTTCTGCGAAAAATCGGTGCTGGATTCTTCGCAGAAGAATCGGGGGTTAATCCTTCGCAGAAGAATTGTGGGGTTAGTCCTTCCAGTCACCCTCGAAATCTTTCGGGATCATCAGGTTGTGCGCGCCAAACTTCGCAATGTCGCGCTCTCCACACAGGGCCATCGTGGTGTCGATTTCTTTGCGGATCACTTCTAGCGCGGCACTGACCCCCGCCTGACCCATGGCGCCAAGCCCGTAGATGTAACTGCGCCCGATCATGGTGGCCTTGGCCCCCATGGCCAGCGCTTTAAGCACATCTTGCCCCGAACGGATGCCGCCATCCATCCACACCTCCACCTGATCACCCACAGCGCGGGCAATGGCGGGCAAGCGGCGGATCGATGATAAGGCCCCATCCAACTGCCGCCCGCCGTGGTTCGAGACGATCAACGCATCCGCCCCAAAATCGGCGGCGCGGCGGGCGTCGTCTTCGTCGAGCACGCCTTTAAGGATCAATTTCCCGCCCCACATATCGCGGATCCGCGCGATCTTGCCCCAATCCAACTGCGGGTCAAACTGCTCGGCCGTCCACGACCCCAGCGAGGACAGGTCTTTGACCCCCTTGGCATGACCCACGATATTACCAAAGCTGTGGCGCTTGGTGCGCGCCATGCCCGCAGCCCAGCGCCATTTCGTGGCAATGTCGATGATATTGGCAATCGTGGGTTTGGGCGGGGCTGAAAGGCCGTTTTTCAGATCTTTGTGACGCTGGCCCATGATCTGCAAATCCAGCGTCAGAACCAAGGCCGAACACCCGGCTTTGCGCGCACGGTCCAGTGCGCTGGCGACAAAATCCCAGTCTTTCATCACATAAAGCTGGAACCAAAATGGGGCTGCAGTATGGGCTGCCACATCCTCGATCGAACAGATCGACATGGTTGAGAGTGTAAAGGGCACGCCAAAAGCCTGCGCCGCACGCGCGGCTTTGATCTCGCCGTCGGCGGATTGCATGCCGGTGAACCCCACCGGCGCCAAGGCCACGGGCATGGTCACCGGTTGGCCCAGCATCGTGCCGGCAATGGTACGGTTTGACATATCCACAGCCACCTTTTGACGCAGGCGGAGTTTGCCAAAATCACTCACATTGTCGCGGAAGGTCTGTTCTGTGTAAGAACCGCTTTCGCAATAATCAAAGAACATGCGTGGCACGCGGCGTTTGTGCAGGCGCTTGAGGTCTTCGATGGCGGTGATCACGGGCATTTTGGGCTCCAAGCCGGATGCAATGGCCTAGCCTAGCGCGGAGATCGGGGTTCTGCCAGTGCGTGCAGTTTCGCATTTCGCCTGTTTCTTGAGCGATTTGATTATTTTGATGGCACTCTTGCCAAGCCCCGTCCCGAAGACCGCCCGGGCGCGGGCCAAAGGATGGCACGACCCACCGCTTGCAGGCCACAAGGGGCCAGTGCATCCTGCGGACCGCTCGGAATGTTTGATCTGCCTCCCTATCCCACGATTCAGCGCAGCAAAGGCCATGCTTTCGCGGCTTTTGGCATGGTGCGTGGCCGGGCAAGGCTGGCGGATCTGGCACAGGTGGGATCGGCCAAGGTGATGCTGCCCCGCGTGGACGCAGATGTGCCTGAAGCCGTGTTTTTGAACACCTCGGGTGGGCTGACGGGCGGCGACAACATCCATTTCGCGCTGCAGGTGGGGGCAGGCGTGCGTCTGTGCGCATCGACCCAGACGGCCGAGCGGGCCTATGCCAGCAACCAAGGGGCCGCGCAGATGCGGTTTTCTACCAATGTCGCGGCGGGGGCGCGGTTGGATTGGTTGCCGCAGGAAACCATCCTCTACCAATCCTGCAACCTGCAACGGCGCACCGAAATTGACTTGGCCGGTACAGCCGCCTGCCTGACCTGCGAAAGCATCGTTCTGGGCCGCGCCGCGATGGGAGAGGTTTTGACCCATGCCCGCCTGCACGATCACCGTGTGATCCGCCGCGCAGGCCGCCCGGTGTTTAGCGAAACCTTTCTGCTGGACGACGCCGTCTTGCACCACCGCGACAGCCCCGCGTTGCTGGCGGGCGCAAACGCCCTTGGCCTTGTGGCGCTGGTATCCCAAGGGGCCGAAGACGCCGCCGCACCGCTTTTGGCGCAAGCCAGCGTGGTGGGCGCGCAGGTTGCGGCATCGGGCTGGGACGGGCGTTGTCTGGTGCGCGTGCTGGCCCCCGATGGACTGACCTTGCGCAAACAAATGGCCCAAATCATCAAGACCCTGTCCGCGCGGCCCCTGCCCCGCGTGTGGTTGAGTGGAGGAAACTTATGAACCTAACCCCGCGTGAACGCGAAAAGCTGCTGATCAGCCTTGCCGCCATGGTTGCCCGTGGCCGCTTGGCCCGAGGTGTGAAGCTGAACCACCCCGAGGCGATTGCCCTGATCACCGACTTTGTCGTCGAAGGCGCGCGCGATGGCCGTATGGTGGCCGACCTGATGCAGGCCGGGGCCCATGTCATCACCGCCGACCAATGCATGGCCGGCGTGCCCGAGATGATCCATTCCGTTCAAGTCGAAGCCACCTTTCCCGATGGCACCAAGCTTGTCACCGTCCACCACCCCATCCGCTAAGAGGCCAAAGATGAAACGCCTGACCGCACTTCTGGTTGCCCTGCCTACCCTTGCTATGGCCCATGCGGGCGACCACGCAGGCCTTAGCCTGACCCATCTATTGGCCGAGCCTGACCATTTGGCGCTAATCGCAGCGCTTGTGGCCGTGGTGGCGCTGGTGGTTTATAAACTGCGGTCGCGCCCATGATCCCTGGAGAGGTCTTCCCCGCCCAAGGCGATATCATCCTGAATGCTGACCGTTCGGCCATCACCCTATTGGTCGCCAACACCGGCGATCGTCCGGTGCAAGTGGGCAGCCATTACCACTTTGCCGAAACCAACCCCGGCCTGTCTTTTGACCGCGCCGCTGCCCACGGGATGCGGCTGGATATTCCCGCCGGCACCGCCGTGCGCTTTGAACCGGGCCAATCGCGAGAGGTCAACTTGGTGCCCTATGGCGGCTTGCGCAAAGTTTACGGCTTTAACGCCAAAGTGATGGGAGATCTGTGATGGCCACCCGCATTTCCCGCCCCGATTACGCCGCGATGTATGGCCCCACCACGGGCGACCGTCTGCGCTTGGGCGATACCGATATCATCATCGAGGTGGAATACGACCTGACGACCTACGGCGAAGAGGTGAAATTCGGCGGCGGCAAGGTGATCCGCGACGGCATGGGGCAAAGCCAGGTCCCACGGTCGGGCGGGGCGGTGGATACCGTCATCACCAATGCGCTGATCTTGGACCATTCGGGCATCTACAAGGCCGATGTCGGCCTGCGGGATGGGCTGATCCATGCCATCGGCAAAGCGGGCAACCCCGATACGCAAAGCGGTGTCACCATCATAATCGGCCCCTCGACCGAGGTGATCGCGGGCGAGGGCAAGATCCTCACCGCAGGCGGTTTTGACTGTCATATCCATTTCATTGCCCCTGGCCAGATCGAAGATGCGCTGCATTCGGGCATCACCACGATGCTGGGCGGCGGCACGGGGCCTGCGCACGGCACGCTGGCCACCACCTGCACACCCGGCCCTTGGCATATGGGGCGGATGTTGCAAGCGCTTGACGCCTTTCCCATCAACTTTGGCCTGTCAGGCAAGGGCAACGCCTCGCGCCCCGAAGGGCTGGTGGAAATGGTCAAGGCGGGGGCCTGTGCGCTGAAACTGCACGAAGATTGGGGCACAACCCCTGCGGCGATTGACTGCTGCCTGACGGTGGCTGACGAGATGGATGTACAGGTAATGATCCACACCGACACGCTCAACGAATCGGGCTTTGTGGAAAACACCATGGCGGCGATCAAAGGCCGTACCATCCACGCCTTCCATACCGAAGGTGCGGGTGGCGGCCATGCGCCGGATATCATCAAGGTCGTGGCCTCGCAGAACGTGATCCCATCATCCACCAATCCCACCATGCCCTAC
>CANIKY010000033.1 GCA_947468085.1 Paracoccaceae bacterium
CGCCGGATATCTTTAACGACCTGCTCGGCAGGCGCCTTCGTCGTCACGGGTTTCTTCATCATCTTCAACTCCAATTGGGGTAAAGATGAACCGCAAACCCTCCACTACGCAATCACGCAAAACTGTTCCATGGGCGCTGACGTCAGACAGTTTTGGAAGTTCGACTACTTGGACCCAGACATGCAGATGGCATCGCTTGATCCAGCAGACGACACCATAACCATGCGTGTGCTTACAGTCATGCTGGCCGAGGAATACTAGTCAGCATTGCTGCCACGAGAGCGGCGCAGTTTCATCCTCACTCAAGCTTTCATAGCGCTGCTGCTAGTGTGCTGCCGTGCAAATGACGGCAAATCATGCCCCGCCTATTTGCCACTCGTCCAGTCAACGCAACCAGGAACGAACCCGCTTGCTAAACCAGTAAGCCAACCATAGTCAGTCTTTGGGAAATAGCGTTCTCGCGTCTTTGTGTCCAGCAACCCTGGATAGCGCTTCTGGATAATGTAGGCCGTGGCAAGTGCTTGGCTATGAACGCTTCGCTTGGCGTATTTTTCATCAGTAGTGTAAGCTTTTCTGCCATCGCCGAGATCAGCCCCTGCAGTTCCCTTGGCTTCGAAAGCTTTTGCGTTTGGTGCGTATTGTATCTCCAGCTCAATGGCTTTCCTGATACGTGGTCCAAGCTGTGGGTCATCAAAGAACTGTATGCCGTTGCGCTCAGCAAGCTCACCAAACGACAGTATCACATCCACAGCATAAGTGTGGTAGAAGAAAGCCTGAACTCCCCGTGAGCTAGAAAACTTGATCAGTCCATCATTCTGCAATTGGCGCTTGATGTGAGCAATGCCTTGCCTCAGCGCTTGCTTGGCCAAGTTTGGTTTTTCTGAAAACATTGCATAGCTGTACACACCAATATACATGTCTAGCAGGGTCTGTATACCATCACCTGGTGGATTTGCCCTCGTTTTAATATAGTTCTGATAGCCTTGTTTGAGATAGTCTTGGATCAATTCAGCGTCTGGTTGTTGATCAATATATGGCTTCATAATATAGGCCACGTAAGAATAGTAAGAGAAGTATTGAGCCGCCATGTCATAGTTGCGCCAGTTGCATGGTTGATTGATGCCTTTTACCCAGCAAACTTCTGTGTTTTCTCTCCGCACCGTCGACAAAGCAACTTGGTTAGCGGCCATTGTACGTAGCTGTGTGTAAACCGTTTTCTGCGCAGCGGGATTGCCTGATATCGCAGCATAGGTTGCTTGCTCAATGAAGTGCGGCCAAACTGTTTCTATGAAAGAAAAAATCTTCTCTGGGTGTGTGGTATAACCAGACTCAATCGACTTCACGCCATAGGTTGATTCAGCCCATTGCTTGTTTATCGTGCCTTTTGCGACGCCAACGCATGATGCACTGCTAACGCTCTCCCCAAACATCAGATCAGCAGCAGTCACGTTGCTTGGTATTGCTGCTGTGATGCCCAGTGCCAAGCACAGCGCGGCACCGTAGGTCTTGAATTTCTGCTTCTGCATGTTTGAGCTCCAACCCAAGTGTTGCTGTCTACGCGGTTTCTCACAGAACCATTTTGTGCTTCCATCTCGCATTCGTCTAAGCGGCCATATCCCAAGTTGAACAGAGGCTTTCAGCTTGCTGCAACACGATCTTAACAGCACTTTCTTGAAGGTCGGGCGGATAGCCGTATTTTTTGAGTATCTTTTTGACAAGTAATCTCAATCTTGCCCGCGCACTTTCTTTTCTCGCCCAATCAACGCTGACATTCACTTTAAGGCTTTGTAAGAGTTCATGGGCGATTATCTTCAACTTGTCATCGCCCAGCATTTGGACCGCGCTATCGTTTTCAGCGAGCGCATCATAGAATGCGATTTCATCGTCGCTTAAACCAGTCTCTTCACCTTTAGCCCGTGCTGCTCGTATCTGTCGTGCGATCTCAATCAGTTCCTGTAAGACTTCAGCCGTGGTGATGGCATTTGAATGATAGCGGGCTACAGCGTTCTCTGCTACCATAACGAGACTTAGCCCTACTGCCCCCCAGATCATCGGCACTTGCTGCCACCTAAAAGTGTCGGCCAACCCCTGCGCGCTGCTGACACCAATGGCAGCGCCAAGCGCATAACTACCAAAGAACGCGGATTGAGCGGTAGCGGCGTGCTTGTCGCTAAAAAGTCTGGTTATGCGCGCCGTCATCGATGCAAGTAAGAGACCCGTAGATAAACCAAAAAGCGTCAACAGTACCATAAATGACCACGGTGCTAGTGATAGTCCCCGTAGCAACAGGGATGAGCTTGCAACAAATGCGGATCCGGCGATTGTCCCAATTGTTCCAATTCGTGATGCTATCCAAGCCGAAAACAACGCGCCAGGGATCGAAGCCAGCGAAATTATAGCCCAACTGCGCTGCAAAAAGCCAATATCCCAGCCCTCTCGTGCCATCATCGGAAATAATGGCGGGGTGCTCATGTAGCCACCACCGATTATTACGCCATGAAACAAACAGGCAAGAAAGAGCGTAAAGCGCTCGCTCGACTTAGCCATTAGGTTGGATTAGCGGCTTGATGGATCAACCTTGGAATGAAAAATAGAGGCCAGATCACAAGAGCAAGGTTAGGGAGAAACCAGCTGGGATCAAATTCTTGCAGGAGAACCCAATAACCGATTGCCATCAGGCCAGCCACGAAGGTGAAACAAAGCGAGATAATGGCGATTGGCAGCCAGCGCCGATCACCGCGCCGTGCCAAGATTACTGCACACAGCCCACTTATTGAGAAAATCACGTCGACAGGAAAGAATGACCAATTCCAAGCGATGACCATAGGAATATCATAGTCTTTATACATCAAGCTTGGTGGAACTTCGATTATGCCGAAGACCTCAAGCAATGACATCGTCCAATAGGCTAAAAACACAACATCGGTAACGCTCATGCACACTGCCAACAGCGGGCTCATGGCACTTGCCGTTGACTGGTGCGGCGGCGCGGTACGTGGTGGCTTATCGCCGTTCATTGAAGTTGCTCCCCTTCCAGACCAGTGATCATGGACCGCAAAAGCGCTTCGCACTTTTGCCTCTCAAATAGACGTCGTTCGTCATCCAAATTGGAAATCGTTAACCTCAAGCCTAGGCCATCCACTATTGCGATAAGATGATCAACTTCCAAACAAACCTTATCTGGTAAAGTGACAATTTGGCCTACCAAGTCTTCTAGCAATTCGCGCCATTCAGCATATCTGCGCCCGTGCTCAGTGGTGAGTTCGGTGTTGCCAACGGCTTGCGCCCAAAAAGCAAGCCATACCTTCCATTCGCGCGCTCGGTTTTCGTCAAACGGCAGCGCTTCTTTGAGTACGGCAAGAAGTCGCTCCCTGGGGTTGGCACGATTGGGCGCAAATGCACGGTGCAGTGCCCGCTCAACTTCATCTGCATTTGGCACCTTGCAGGCAAACGCAAGGTCAAACGGGAATGGCACGCCAGTGGTATAGAGCTGCTGTAGCCGCACGCTGACGTCCTCGATGAACGTCTTACCAATCTTCACGAAGCCTGGCATGGCTGGGTTGGTCAGCACATAGACGATCTGAAGCGACATTTTTGACCTTGTTTTCAAATGTTCTGGTTCAATTTGAGGCTCAAGCTAAGGCAATACAAGCTAAACTTGATGTGGGAACGACTGGGTGGAAAGGCCAGTGACAGAAATTGTCATGGCCTGTGCTCAAAGCTTACCAGCTATTTGACCCGCGGGAAGTCCCCACGTGCAGCAAAGTGAATGAGACTGGCTGCTGTTCTGTGCAAGCGCTGGGTAGTCAGGCTCATCAGGCGCTGCTTGCGTTTCAGGGTTTCTGCGTGGTCATCAGGTTGGCAAACGAACTCAGTGTTCAGCTCCAGCTGTTCACCCGTCTGCCACCATTCATCTGTGGTGTGTTTTCGTGCGCGCCATGCCCGCAGCATCATGTCTATAGATGCACGCCGTAGCCGCTGATCTTGGTAAAGCTGGCGCTTGGGCGTGATTTGGTCAGCAGCCAGCTTGGCTTTGTCGAATTCGAAGTCCAACAGTTCTGTGAGCTGCTTGTTGACGTCCTTGCGACTGAGCTGCAACGGCACCTTTATGTACAGCACTGGGTAAACGTCGAACTTATCCAGTCGCTCGCTTGGCACGTGGCTGACATGCGGCGTGTAAAGCTGCGCGGCAAACAGCTGGCGCCCACGCAATATCCACCACTCCAAGAAACTGGGCCGCAGCGCGCCAAAGTCTGCCGCCATGGCCTTCACAGCAGCGTCAACTGGCTCACCAGCTAGGGCGCGAGCAAATTCCTCGCTCTCCGTGAGGCATTCGCGCCAAAGCGGGTACAGACTGTGGTTGGTGGCAGTAAGCTCTTCGCGGAGGTCAATGTCCGCGCGTTGGTTGCTGTGCTTAATTTTACGAAGAAAAGACCTTACTTTCTTATACTTAACTCTTGGTTTCATAGCGCTACCCCATTCATCACCTTACCGCAGCCGCAACTTGAAACAAACAACACTATTATTTTCGTGTTTTTGCTTGACGAAACCGTTTCATGTGGTATCTTGTCCATATTGAGGCGCTTGCCTGTTTCACACCATAGCGCCCAAGTACCGTCCACATCAATAGTAAAAGGAATGCCAATGTCCCTTATCGCTCGCCTGCAAGCCCGTTTCCCCAGCATCGTGCTGAACCCCGTTACCAGCGCTGCGGCCAATTCTGAACACACCCCGCGCGACGTCCTGCTGGCTTTGGTAGACAACAGCATCAAGTTGTTGTCTGACGCTAATCACACGGTTGTGGTGCGTGGTGCAGCGCGCAAGCCGTTTGTGTGCTACAGCCTCAAGCAGGGTGCAGCTATCGTTGCTCTGTCCTACAGCCGCGCCAAGCTGGTTATGGGCGCAGATGCCGCGGGTGTCGAAGCAAAAGACATCGCGGTAGACGCGAACTCCCTGCCAGAAGTTTTGGCTATGCTGCGCGACGAAGTCGTTGCGGGCGTGTATGATGCCCAGCTGGCAACTATCAAGTCCAAGCGCGTGGCAGCGCAAAAGGCAGGGCACTTGGCCAAAGCTGCCTAAGCACTGCCCCTAGCTTACGGGCGCTGGCAAGCGCCCGTAAGCTACACCCAACCCAAATCCCTCAAGCACAAATCTACCAAAACGCCCGCACGCACAGTGCGCATGGCGACGGCGAAAACTCGTTCGAGCCTAAGGCCGCTAACTTCAATCAACCTCACATAGCACCCATTGCAGCGACCATCTCAAAAATCACTGGTCTGCCCACATCCGCCATCGTCTATCGATGTGCGGCAAGCTCCTATTGGCAGTTCAGGGTGTTCCTTGAAGGCCGACCGCGCAAACGCAGCACCAAACAAGTTGAGTTACTCAAGGCCAAAGACGCAGCCAAGGTCCTCTATGCTGAGATGCTGCTGAGTGTGCATGCTGGCGAAACCAAGGCCAAACCGTCATCGGCCAAGTCGATGGAAATCATTGCCAATTCCCTTTGGCTCAAGAACACCACGCGGATAACCAACGGCGAGTTGCACAAGGACACTGTCAGCAAAGACAAGTATGTCTACGAACGGCATATCAAGCCGTTCTTTGCCAACACAGACGTCAAGAAGATCGACGCTGACTTGTTGGACGACTTCAGAACCTACTTGACCAACAAGGACCTAAAACCGGGCACGCAGCTAGCCGATGGGTCCGCCAGCGTTCATACCGGAGAGCAGAAGGCTGAGAACCGGTGCGCCGAGCAAAATGTATCTGGCAATGGTCTCTTAGCCCTGCCAAGGCGATCAGATTGGCCCCGTTGAAGCTATAAACTGGTTTATACTATTTGAAAGTTTCCGTTAGGGGGGTGTCCCGCAGGATCTGACGTAGAGCCGCAAGTTCGTCGTCCCAGCGGTGTTGATTGGCCAAAAAGGCATCGACTTTTGGTGGGGGGCAAGCTCTCACCTCTCCTCGATCAAGATCTCTCTTTTGCCCACATGGTTGGCCGCCGTAATCACGCTGTGTTCTTCCATCTGTTCTACCAGTTTGGCGGCTTTGTTATACCCAATCCCCAGTTTGCGCTGGATATAGCTGGTCGAACATTTGCGGTCGCGGGCCACGATGGCCACGGCTTGGTCGTAAAGCGTGTCATCAAGCCCGTCGCCACCAAGGCCCAGAAGGCCGTCAATTTCGGCCGCGTCCTCGTCTTCGGGGCCTTCGACGACGCCAGACATATACTCGGGCGGGCCAAAGCTTTTAAGGTGTGCCACGATCTCTTCGACCTCTTCATCGCTGACAAAGGGGCCGTGGATGCGGGTGATTTTGGCACCGCCTGCCATGTACAGCATATCGCCCATGCCCAGAAGTTGCTCGGCACCTTGCTCGCCCAAGATCGTGCGGCTGTCGATGCGCGAGGTGACTTGGAACGAAATCCGTGTCGGGAAGTTGGCCTTGATCGTGCCGGTGATCACATCGACCGAGGGGCGCTGGGTCGCCATGATCAGGTGAATGCCCGAGGCCCGCGCCATTTGCGCCAGACGCTGGATGCAGGCTTCGATCTCTTTGCCAGCGACCATCATCAGATCGGCCATCTCGTCCACCACCACCACGATATAGGGCAGGGTGACGGGCTCGAACTCATCGGTTTCAAAGACCGGTTCGCCGGTATCTTCGTCAAAGCCGGTTTGGATGGTGCGTTTGAACATCTCGTTCTTGGCCAAGGCCTCGCGCACGCGGCCGTTATAGCCTTCGATGTTGCGCACGCCCATTTTTGACATTTTGCGGTAGCGGTCTTCCATCTCGCCGACCACCCATTTTAGGGCGACGACGGCCTTTTTGGGGTCTGTCACCACGGGCGACAAAAGGTGCGGGATGCCGTCATAGACCGACAGCTCCAGCATTTTTGGGTCGATCATGATCAGGCGGCATTCTTGCGGTGTTAGTTTATAAAGCAGCGACAGGATCATGGTGTTGATGGCCACCGACTTGCCAGAGCCCGTTGTACCGGCAATCAAAAGGTGGGGCATTTTGGCCAGATTGGCGATGATGGGTTCGCCGCCGATATCCTTGCCCAAGGCGAGTGGTAGGCGCAATCCGCTGTCGCCAAATTCGCGTGCCGCAAGAATTTCGCGCAAAACCACTTTTTCGCGTGTGGCATTGGGCAATTCGATCCCGATCACAGTGCGCCCCGGCACGGTCGACACCCGCGCCGATAGCGCCGACATCGAACGCGCGATGTCATCTGACAGGCCAATCACGCGTGAGGCTTTCAGCCCCGGGGCGGGTTCCAATTCGTACATGGTGACCACAGGCCCGGGTCGGACCGACACGATTTCCCCACGCACACCGTAGTCTTCCAGCACAGATTCCAGCATGCGGGCGTTTTCTTGCAGCGCTTCTGTCGAGACTTTGTTGCGTTGCACGATAGAGGGCGACGTCAAAAGGTTGAGCGGGGGCAATTCATAACACGACCCTGCCTGTGGCTTGGCATCAAAGTTCAGGCTGGGCTGGGCTTCTGCCAAGGCTTGGCGCGAAGGGGCGGCGCGTTTCAGGGTAGATTGCACAAGGGGCGCTATCGGGCGGTGGTCGGCGGCCAAGGCGCTGCGTGAGAAGGCTTGAACTTCGTCCTCCTCGTCGTCATCTTGGGCGCCAAATCCATTCCAACTCTCTGCTTGCGCCGCCTCGGATGAGTTGGGCCAGGCGCTGTTTTGGGCGGTGGCGGATTTGGCTTTGGTGATGGGGGGTTCAGACAGGCGCAAGCCCGGGGTCGAGCTGCGCGGTTCGTTCCCCAAGGGCGCGCGGGCAGGGGCTTTGGCGTCACTGGTCGGGGGTGTTGTCTCCTCGCCCTGACCTGAGCGGGCACGGATGATCGAGGTGAGGCGTGCCTTGATGCTGGTTTGGCTTGGACTGTCAAGATCATCGTCCATACCGATCTCGATCAGATCGTCGGAGGTAGTTTCGGCCTTACGCCCCAGCCAACTGGGCAAGCGGCTGAACAAAGAGGGGCGCAGTGCGGGGGGGGGCGTCGTGGTCAAGCGGGAATCGGCGCGCAAAGAGGTGGTTTTGCCCAAGGGGGTGGCCATAGCCTCATCTTCGGCGTCGACCATGCGGGCGGTGCCGATGGCTGCGGCACGGGCCAGATCTTTGGCGCTTTGGCGCTGGGCGAAATCTTCGGCGGCGCGCCGCGCGTTGTCGGCGCGGCGGTCTTGCCAGCGCGCGCCCATGGTTTGGGCGGCCGTACCCGCGCTATAGGCCCCACGACCCATAGCCAGCAAAAGCCCGTTAAAGGCGACCAACAACCCAAAGGCCAAGAACCGCGCGATCCGCTGCAATTCAACCATGCTAAAGCCCGTAACATACAGCATCAGCGCCACGAAAACCGCGGCGATCAGCAGCGTCAGCACTTTAAGGGCGACAGCCGCGCTGCCGGGCATGATGTTTAGCAACGAGGCCAAGATCGTATCGCCAAAAAGCCCGCCTAAGCCAAAGGAATGCGGCCAGCTGGCCCCCGGCACCAAGGTGGCGGCGTAAACAGACCCCATAGCCACAGCGATCACAGCAAACATGACGCGCGACACGGCGCGGTCGGCCCCCTTGTGGCTGGCAAAGCGCAGTCCCCAAGCCACCATCACGGTGGGAATACACCAAGAGCCAAGCCCTCCGATTGTCATCAAGGTTGATGCCACCGAGGCCCCCAACCGGCCCAACAGATTATGCGCCACTTGGTCAGTGGCCACCATCCACCCCGGATCATTGGCCGAATAAGACGCCAACATCAGCGCAAAGGCCGTGCCAACTGCGATCAGCGCCAGCCCCAAAGCTTCGCGTCCCCGCCGTTCCAACATGGCTTGCACGCTGTGATCCAGAAGGGGGTCGCGCTGACGGGCTTGATACGAGGCCATAGTGTTCCCTTTAACCGTAAAGGCAGTCACGAAGCTTTATCAGCCCCTGCTGCATTTCTTCTTTAGGGGCGACCAGCGCCACCCTAATGTAATTCGAGCCGGGGTTCACCCCCATCGCATCACGCGATAGATAGGCGCCGGGCAACACCCGCACACCGGTGCTGCGCCACAGCTTCAGGGCTGCAGCCTCACCGTCCTCGACAGGCAGCCACAGGAAAAAGCCGCCCTCTGGCATAGCAAAGCCTTGGAGGCCTGAGAAGATCGCCTCTGCCGCGATGAACTTTTCGTGGTAAAGAGCTTGATTGGCGATCACATGCGCCTCATCGCGCCAAGCGGCTTCTGATACGCGCTGCAAAGGTAGCGGCACGGGCGCCCCTGCGAAAGCGCGCAGTTTGCGGATTTGGGCTATCCCCTTCACTCCGCCTGCCACAAAGCCAGACCGCAAGCCGGGCAGGTTCGAGCGTTTGGACAAGGAATGGAAGCTAAAGACCCGTTCTGGATCAGCGCCCACATCCGCCGCCACGTCCAAAATACCGGGCGGCGGGGCGTTACGCCAAATCTCACAGTAGCATTCATCGGCGAAGATGACAAAATCGTGCTTTTCGGCCAAGGCCAAAAGCTCGGCCCAATAGGCGCGGCTGGCCACAGCCCCTTGGGGATTGGCTGGAGAGCAAAGATAAGCCACAGTTGTGCGATCCAAGATCTCTGTCGGCAGGCTGGCATAGTCTGGCAAATGGCCAGAGGACGCCGTTGCGGGCACATAGACCGGCTCTGCCCCTGCGGTGACGGCGGCAACGGTATAGACTTGATAAAAGGGGTTGGGGATCAAGACGACCGGTTTTTTGCTGCGCTTTTCTTCAGGTGCGATGGCTACGGCTGCGTTGAACAAGCCCTCGCGCGTGCCGTTCAGCACCATCAGGCGATCTTGTGAAACCGTCACCCCATACCGCCGCGTGATCCAGCCAGATATAGCGGCCAGAAGGTCGGGCGTGCCGTCATTGGGCGGATAAACGCCAAACTCGGCCACCGAAGCAGCAAGGATCGGGGCCACAAAATCGGGCATCGGGTGGCGCGGTTCGCCAATGGTCATGGCAATGGGGTCCGCGCCGGGGGCGTGACTGTCAAGGAGCTTCCGCAAACGCGGAAACGCATAGTCTGGCAGGTTCGAAAACCGCTCAGGAAACGCCATGCTGCCTCTGCTCTCGGGGTCGTATCGCCCCGTTTTGAGTAAGTTACCCTTAAGTCGTGCTGTGGTCCAGAAAAAAACCTGCAACCAACCACGATGCTGGCCCCGGGGCGCTGCCCCGGACCCCGGGATATTTGGGCACATATGAAAGGGGTGGGGGCGGGCAGGGGATGGGGCTGGGGGTCAGGCTAAGGCCTTTTCAGCCGCTTGACCGAGGCGCAGCAGGCGCGCTTCGGTGTGAGGGGCTGACATAAGCGAAAGGCCGCAAGAGGGGTGGCCCGTGGGCAAAGTCAAAACGCATTGATCCATCAGGTTGCCAATCCGTGTGTTGCGCAGCGCCAAAAGGTTTTCGCTGACATAATAGGCATCATCCGTCATCAGGCGTTGGGCATTTGGCGGCAAGATGGCAGAGGTGGGCAAAACTATGGCGTCAAAACCACGGGTGCGCTCGGTAAAGAGGGCGCGCAACTCGGTCAGGCGGCGGCGGGCGGCGATGTAGTCTGTGGCCGTAACCTGCGCGCCTGCGCGAAAGCGGTCAAGGATGCGGGCAAACATCTTGTGCGGTGCCGACTCTATCGTAGCGCCCCAGTTGGCATAGGCTTCGGCGGGGAAAAGTATAGCCGCAAGCGCGAAGGCTTCGGCCACTTCGGGGGCGCTGATTTGGGTGATCTGGGCCCCTGCCGCCGAGAGGCGGGGCAGGGCGGTTTCAAAGGCACGCGCGGGGGCAGGGCGCAGATCATCCAGTGCTGTTGTGTGCAGCACGGCCAAACGCGCCCCCGACAGACTGGCACCGATGAGGTCGGCGGGCGGTGTTCCGCCAAGCAGCGATAGCAGCAGGGCGCAATCCTCGACGCTGCGTGCCAGGGGGCCCACCGTGTCAAAGCTGTCGCAAAGCGGGACGACCCCTTGGGTGGACAGCTGCCCATGTGTGGTTTTCAGGCCAACAAGGTCGTTCCAAGCCGCAGGGATGCGCACCGATCCGCCCGTGTCAGACCCGATAGCCGCCGGGGCCAGCCCAAAAGCCACAGAGGCCGCAGCACCCGACGAGGAGCCGCCTGCCACCGCTTGATCGTCGTTGAGACAGGGCGGCGTTGCTGTCACCGGGTTCAGCCCAAGCCCAGAGAAGGCCAGTTCTGACATATGGGTCTTTCCCAAGCTGACGGCGCCCTGAAGCGTGGCCGTTTGCAGCACCTGCGCATCCGCCTGCGGGACGCGGCCTTTTAACAGGGCCGAGCCCGCCTCTGTCGCCACTCCCGCACTGTCAAACAGGTCTTTCCACGACAAGGGCACCCCGTCGAGCGGATGGCGACGTAGCCCTGATTTGGCGCGCGCGGCCATCGCCTCGCCGCGCGCACGGGCGGGTGTGAAGCGGGCGTAGATTCGCGCGCCCATCGGATGCTGGGCTGCGGCATCAAGGAAGTACTCGGCCAAGTCGACCGGGTGGATCTGGCCTGCCTCGATTGCGCGGCCAAGGGCTGCGGCGGACATCTGGTTCCAAGGGGTGGACATGAGCTTTTCCTTTGCCGAGGCCGGTCTATGTTTAGCCTAAAGCGCGGTGCGCGAAAGGGAAAGCACAGATGGTTTGCCCTTTGCGCATGGTGGACTTTATCGCCCGTTTGAAGGAGGATAGCGCATGAGCAACGCTTTAAGGGCAGATGTCGTGATCGTGGGCGGCGGGCTGAACGGCCCGGCCTTGGCTTTGGCCTTGGCGCAGTCGGGTTTGCGGGTGACCGTCGTGGATGCGCGCCAAGCCGCGGTGCGGGCCGAGGTTGGGTTTGACGGGCGGGCCTATGCTCTGGCACTCGCCTCGCAGCGGTTGTTGGCGGCGGTAGGGGTTTGGCCGGTGACAGCGCAACCCATCTTACAGGTCGTGGCCAGCGATGGCCGCGCGGGAGAGGGGGCCTCCCCGTTTGCCTTGCAGTTTGATGCCGCCGAGATCGAAGACGGCCCGATGGGCTATATGGTCGAAGACCGCCATCTTTATGCGGGCTTTCTGGCGGCCATGGGAGCGCAGCCCGCCATCACGCTTATGTCGGGCCAAACCGTGGTGGCGCAAGATCTGGGTCAGGTGACGCTGGCCTCGGGGGCTGTAGTGCAGGCGCGCTTGGTTGTGGGATGTGACGGGCGCGCCTCGGGCACGGCGGCGCGGGCGGGGATCGGGCGGCAAGGTTGGTCTTATGGTCAAACGGCACTTGTGACGGCGGTGCGCCACGCGCGGCCCCACGGCGGGGTGGCGCATCAGTTCTTTATGCCGGGCGGGCCCTTGGCGATATTGCCTTTGGCTGGGGGCCATCACGCCTCGATCGTGTGGAGCGAGGAAGACAGGGTGGCAGCCCGTTTCGCCGCCTTGGACGATGCAGCTTTTTTGGAAGAACTGCGCCCGCGTTTTGGCGACTTTTTAGGAGAGATCGAACTGGCGGGCGCGCGCTTTACGTATCCGCTGCGCCTGTCACTGGCGCAAACCTATGTCACCCCAAGACTGGCGCTGGTGGGTGATGCGGCGCATGGGGTGCATCCTTTGGCGGGGCAGGGCCTGAACCTTGGTTTGCGCGATGTCGCGGCCTTGGCAGAGGTGCTGGTGCAAGCCCATAGGCGCGGCGAGGATATTGGCGCCTTGGATGTGCTGGAACGCTACCAAAGCTGGCGGCGGTTTGATACCACGACCATGGCCTTGGGGATGGACGGGATCAACCGGCTTTTTTCCAATGACAACCCCTTCCTGCGCGGGGTGCGCGATCTTGGGCTGGGGCTGGTCAACGCCCCTAGCCTGCGCCGCGGCTTTATGCGCCAAGCGGCAGGCCTAAGCGGCACGCAGCCCAAACTGATGACCGGCCAAGCTTTGTAAACTCCTTTGGGCACAAATATCCCCACCCAAGGTTCCGGCCGAGAGGTTGCGTGCCTCCGGCGGGGATATTTAGACACATATGAAAGGGCGCGGGGTTGACTTCGCGGGGCGGCAGCGTTCTACCGCGTTCAGTTCAAACCAGCCTCGCAAAGGGGACCTATATGCACGTCTACCGCAGCCATACCTGTGGCGCACTGAACACATCCCATGTCGGAGACACGGTCCGCCTGTCGGGCTGGGTGCACCGCGTGCGCGATCATGGCGGGGTGTTGTTCATCGACCTGCGCGATCATTACGGCATCACCCAAGTGCTGGCCGACAGCGATTCGGCGGCCTTTGCAGAGATTGAAAAGGTGCGCTCGGAATGGGTGGTGCAGATTGACGGGCGCGTGAAGCAGCGTGATGCCGCTTTGGTCAACCCCAAGCTGCCCACCGGCGAGATCGAGGTTTACGCCACCGGCCTGACCGTTCTGGGCGAGGCTGCCGAACTGCCGATGCCGGTCTTTGGCGAGGTGGATTATCCCGAAGAAACCCGCCTGACCTACCGGTTCTTGGACCTGCGCCGTGAAAAGCTGCATAAGAATATGATGCTGCGCTCAAACGTGGTGCGCCATTTGCGCAACGCGATGTGGGATCAGGGCTTTAACGAATTCCAAACACCGATCATCACCGCATCGTCGCCCGAAGGCGCGCGCGATTTTCTGGTGCCGTCACGCCTGCATCCGGGCAAGTTTTACGCCCTGCCGCAAGCCCCGCAGCAGTTCAAGCAACTGATCATGGTGGCGGGGTTTGACCGCTATTTCCAGATTGCGCCGTGTTTTCGCGATGAAGACCCGCGTGCCGACCGCTCGCCCACCGACTTTTACCAGTTGGATGTTGAGATGTCTTTTGTGGAACAAGCGGATGTCTTTGCTGCAGTGCAACCGGTGATCCAAGGCCTGTTCCAGCACTTCCGCCCCGAAATGAAAGTGCCCACCGACTGGCCGCTGATTGCCTACCGCGACAGCTTGCTGTGGTACGGGTCAGACAAGCCTGACCTGCGCAACCCGATCAAGATGCAGATCGTGACCGAGCATTTCGCCGGATCGGGCTTTGCCGTCTTCGCCAAACTGCTGGAACAAGAAGGCACCGAAGTGCGCGCCATTCCCGCCCCCAAAGGCGGCAGCCGCAAGTTCTGCGACCGCATGAACGCCTTTGCCCAGAAAGAGGGCTTGCCGGGGATGGGGTACATCTTCTGGCGCGAGGCAGAGGATGGGTCGGGCAGGGAAGCCGCTGGCCCCTTGGCCAAGAACATCGGGCCTGAGCGGACCGAGGCGATCCGTCAGCAACTGGGCCTTGGCCTTGGCGATGCGGCGTTCTTTTTGGGTGGCAAGCCGGATGCCTTCCAATCTTTCGCTGGCAAGGCGCGCAACGAGATCGGGCGTGAATTGGGGTTGGCCGAAACTGACAGCTTCCGTTTTGCGTGGATTGTTGACTTTCCGATGTATGAGAAGACCGACGAGGGGAAGATCGACTTTAGCCACAACCCCTTCTCGATGCCGCAAGGCGGGCTTGCGGCGTTGCAGGGCGATCCGCTGAGCGTTTATGCCTATCAATACGACCTTGCCTGCAACGGGTATGAGCTGATTTCCGGCGGCATTCGCAACCATAAGCCCGAAATCATGTATAAAGCGTTTGAACTGGCCGGATATCCCAACAGTGAAGTCGACAAGCGCTTTGGCGGGATGGTCAAGGCGTTCAAATACGGCGCACCGCCGCACGGCGGCTGTGCCATGGGGATCGACCGCGCCGTGATGCTTTTGGCGGATGAGGCGAATATCCGTGAAGTCATCATGTTCCCGATGAACCAGCGCGCCGAAGATCTGCTGATGGGCGCACCTTCGGAACCCCTAAACGAACAGCTTCGCGATTTGCGGCTGCGGGTTGTTCCCAAGGATTGAGCGGACCAAGCCGGGATACCGGGACACGGGACAAGGGGGGGCTAATGCCAAAGCAGTTTGGAACACCTTTGCCCGACTGGACCCCGCCGCAACCCCCCTTGGGCGAGCCGCTTACGGGGGCCTATGTGCAGTTGGAGCGCATGGACCCCGCCCGTCACGGGGCTGATCTGCACCGCGCTTATGAGGGCCATGACGGGCTGTGGGATTACCTGCCCTATGGCCCTTTTGATACGCCCGCCGACTATACCCGCTGGGCCGAAGGCGCGGCCTGTGGCTTGGATCCGCTGTTTTACGTCTTGCGCAACCGTGCCACGGGGCTGTGTGGCGGGGTTGCGTCTTATCTGCGCATCACCCCCGCCTCAGGCTCGATCGAGGTAGGGCATATCAACCTGTCGCCAGAAATTGCG
The DNA here is from genome assembly GCA_947468085.1 of Paracoccaceae bacterium. Taxonomy (GTDB): domain Bacteria; phylum Pseudomonadota; class Alphaproteobacteria; order Rhodobacterales; family Rhodobacteraceae; genus Stagnihabitans. Next base: position 15,273 of record CANIKY010000033.1, read on the forward strand.
GGGTCGCGCATGGCGACCGAGGCGATGTTCTTGATGATGGACTGGGCCTTTGGCGCAGGCTATCGGCGGTATGAGTGGAAATGCGATGCGCTCAATAGGCCCAGCCGCAGGGCTGCCGAGCGGTTGGGGTTTTCCTATGAGGGCATCTTCCGCCAAGCCACTGTCTACCGCCAGCGCAACCGCGATACGGCGTGGTTTTCCATCATCGATACCGAATGGCCAAGCCTGCGGACGGCCTATCAGACTTGGCTGGCACTTGCGAATTTTGACACCGAGGGGCGGCAGAAGGTGAGTTTGGCTGCCTTGACAGGGCCGCTGCGGGGCGAATGTGATCCAGCCCTGTGAACGGCTGCCTTCATCCTGCTTGGCCCCGTAGGAATGAGTATTTGGGCCAAGATGAACGAGGTGGCTGGGGGTATGGAAGCTTTGTGGGTCACTCGTCGAGCCGGAAGAGTTTGCGGCGCGAAGTGGCCCCTTGCAACAGGGTCAGTCGGGTTTTTGCCACACCGAGCGCATGTGCCAAAAGCTCTGCTACGGCGGCGGTGGCGCGGCCGTCTTCGGGGGGCGCTGTGACGCTGGCTTTGAACGTGCCTTCGGGCGTTTGGGTCAGGCTGATGCTTCGGGCGCGCGGGGTGACGTGCATGGCAAAGGTGGCGCCTGGCAGGGCGTGGGCGGACCATTGGCCTTTGGTCGGGCTGGACATGGGGGCCTCTTTGCTTGGATGGCATGGTATAGGCATTTGTCCGGCGTTAGACTAGGGGCCGCGCTGGGCGCGCCTGTGTGAAGGGAAAAAACATATGCCTGTTATCAATCCTGAGGCTTTTGCCTTTCTGTCCGCCCGCCGGTCGCATCCGGCCAAGGCCTTTGTATCTGGCGGAGCCACCCCTGACCGCGCGGCGTTAGAGCTGATCTTGGTCGCAGCCCTGCGCGTGCCCGATCATGGCAAGCTGGAACCTTGGCGCGTTGTCGTGCTGCGCGGGGCGGCGCTGCGGCACTTGGGGGATTTGGCTGCGACTTTGGCAAAGGATGGCGAGATGGCCGCCAAGGGGCGGGCGATCTATGATACTTCGGGGCTTGCGGTGGCGGTGATCTCGTCGCCCAAAGAACAGCCCAAGGTGCCAGAGGTCGAGCAACGCGCTTCCGCCCATGCCCTGTGCATGAACTTGGTCAATGCCGCAGAGGCCCAAGGCTGGGGAGCATGTTGGCTGACGGGGTGGCCTGCGCATGACCCACGCTGGGCGGCACAGGCATTTGGCTGCACAGCGGCAGAGCTTGTGGCGGGCATTGTGCATATCGGAACTGTGGGGGCCGAGGCCCCCGATCGCCCCCGTCCTGACCTATCGCGTGTGGTGGAATGGCGCGAAGGCTGGGCCCCAGTTAGACCCGTTTGAGCAGGTGGAACACATCCGTATCGCGGATGCTGATCCAGCCTGACAGGATCACCCCGCACATAATCATCCACAAGATCAAAGTTATCAATGTGGTGATCCAAGCCTTGCGGCTAATTTGGGGATCCACCGGGGCTGAGGAGGCACTGCCCGGCACGATCTGCCCGGCCGCGGCCTGCGAGGTTTGCCGCATGGGCAATATGCATAGGAATACCACAAACCAAGTGACCGAAAACAGGATCAGAGCGCCGGTGATCGTCATGCTTGTTCCAGTTCAATCAAGGTGCCGGTAAAGTCTTTGGGGTGCAAGAATAGCACAGGCTTGCCATGCGCGCCGATCTTAGGCTCTCCCAAGACACGCGCGCCTTGGGATTTCAGGTGATCGCGGGCGGCAAGAATATCATCCACCTCGTAGCAGATGTGGTGAATGCCGCCGGCAGGGTTCTTTTCCAAAAACCCCACTATGGGAGAAGCCGCGCCCAAGGGGGCTAGCAGTTCAATCTTTGTATTGGGCAGGGTGATGAACACCACCGTCACCCCATGCGCGGGTTCGTCTTGCGCGGGGCCGACAACGGCCCCCAGCGTGCCCTGATACAAAAGGGCTGCAGCCGCAAGATCGGGGACAGCTATGGCGACATGGTTCAGGCGACCGATCATGGATGGCTCCGTTGGATATGGATCTTATGGCCGCAGATCCGGTGGCCGTCCAGAGCGGTTAACTGGGTGTTAGGAAAGATGTGTTGAACTGTGCGTGCGCATGAAGGAGGACCCTATGCCTGACCGCTTGACCCATCAGATGACGCCCCGCTTGCCAGGGTCGGCCGATCTGCCGCTGTGCGGCGTGACGGTGCTGGTGGTGGATGACAGCCGGTTTGCCTGCGATGGTTTGCGCTTGATGTGCCGCAGGTTGGGCGCGCGGTTTCGTCGGGCCGAATCGCTGCGCGCGGCCGATGCGCATCTGCGGTTGTATCGGCCCGATGTGGTGATTGTGGACCTTGGCCTGCCAGATGGGCGGGGAGAGGGCTTGATCCGCGCGCTGATAACCCAAGCACAGCGCCCTGTGGTTTTGGGCCTGTCGGGTGACAGCAGGGGGCACTTGGATGCTTTGGGGGCGGGGGCAGACGGCTACTTGGACAAACCTTTGGAAAGCTTGGCCAAGCTGCAAGATATGCTTTTGACCCTTTTGCCCAACCGCACGGTGCCCGCGTTGCCCCTGCCTGATATGGCTTTGGTCCCCGACCCTTTGGCGCTGCGCGATGATCTGGCCTATGCAGCAAGTTTGCTGGAGCGTGACCCAGATGCGCCCATGCGCCGCTATGTGGCTGGGTTTTTAGGCGGCGTGGCGCGGCAATCCCACGACACGCGCTTGGCCGAAGTGGCACGGCGCGCGCAACCGCAAGACCTGCGCACGGCCCTTCAGGCGCGTTTGGTCCTGCCAGATCACGCCTTCGCGCCCACGGTTGTGCCCTTGGACGGATGACGATGGGGCAAGCCCGCAGGCCTTACTTGTGGCGATAACTGCCCTCGGGCAGGTTCAAGGCTGCGGCCAAATCTTGCACCTGTCGCAGCGACAGGGTCAGGCGCAGGGGAATATCGCTGTCTTCGTCAAGCTGTTCGATCACAACGCAATCCTCATAGGTCTCGACAATCACATCCTGCGCCAAGGGCGCGCTGCCCTCGTCGATCAAGGTGATCACGGTCGCGTCAAAATGATGCTCGATGGTAAACATATCACAATACTAAGCGCACATTGATTACCGATCAAGCACAAGACGAGGCTCAAACCGACGAAGAAAATCCCCACTTGATCTGGATCATGGCAGGCCCGTTGCGCCCAGCCAAGGCTAGGGTCAGCCTGTCTGCAAAGAGGTATCAAGATGACATTTATCGAGGCCCCCTTTGCTTGGGGGCCGACACGCGGGATGGCGCGGGTTTTGGGCATCAATTTGGTGGAAGCTGCAACCGAGGGCTGGTTTTGTCGCCGTGATCTGGCCGATATGGTAAACACCTGTGAAGCCTGCGGCGAGGCCCACCGCTGTAGGGCGTTTCTTTCAGTCACAGCGCGCGCGGAAAGTTTGCCCCTTTTTTGCGGCAACAAACATCCGATCGAGGCCCTAAAGCCGTAAAATCCCCCCGCGGATTCCGGCTTTCGCTGCACGCTACAAGCAGCTAACTTGATGCCATGTTGCAGATCCTTGACACTGTGCGCGACCGGGGCAGTCGCTATGCGGCCTCGGGCGGGGGGGTGGTGGATGCGGCGGGGTGCAAGGCCTTTATCGCCACGCTCAAATCTGAAAAGAAATTCGCCAAGGCCACGCATAATTCTTGGGCGGCGGTTTTGGCCGATGGCAGCCTGATCAAAGACGATGACGGCGAAAACGGGGCTGGTGCCGTGATTGCCCGGATGATCGCACGCGCAGACCTTCAAGGACATATCGTGGTGGTGACGCGCTGGTACGGCGGAGTCAATCTGGGTGGCGACCGCTTTGCCCATGTCGTCACCTCGGTACGGGCCTACTTGGCGGAACTTGGGCACCAAGATCGGCCATAAGCGCCCCAAAAGAAAAGGCCCGGTGACATCGCCACCGGGCCTTGGTCGTAAAAGCTTAGGCTTACTGCCAAGCAGCTTGGGTCTTGGCCAAGGCCGGGTCAACCACCAAGCCTGCTTCGTCCAACGAACCGCCAGCGCCAGCCATGTCATCCGACAAGAAGAACTGGACGAACTCTTGCAGGCCAGGAACCACACCGATGTGCTGGGTCTTGACATACATGAACAGCGGACGCGACACGCGGTACTTGCCACTTGAAATGGTTTCTTTCGAAGGCGTTACGCCTTGGAAGGTTGCGACTTGCAGTGTGTCGGTGTTGTTTTCGTAGAACGACAGGCCAAACACGCCAACAGCGGTCGGGTTCGCCTTCAGGCGCGACAGTGTTTCGGTGTAGTCGCCGTCAATTTCCACAACGCGGCCATCGGTGCGCAGTGCGATGCAGCCGTTCGTCTTGGGATCGCGCTTTTTAAAGAGCTTCTCGTCGCCGAAAACCGAGCAGCCCTTGGTGATCACGTTCACATCGAACACTTCGCGGGTGCCGTGCTTGGAACCCGGGACGAAAGCCAAGATTTCTTGATCGGGCAACTTTTTGTCGACGTCCGACCACTTGGTGTAGGGGTTGGGGACCAGTTTGCCGTCAATCATGACTTCAGCAGCCAAAGCGCGGAACCAGTCAGACGGGGTGAAGGCAAAGGCCGGGCCATTGACGTCCGAAGCAAATACAATGCCATCGTAGCCGATGCGCACTTCTTTCACGTTCTTCACGCCATTCTTGACGCAAGTCGCAAGTTCGCCCGACTTGATTTTACGCGAAGAGTTGGCGATGTCGGCCGAATTTTCATCAGCGCTTTCGCAGAACTTTGCGATACCAGCACCCGAACCGCCGCCTTCAACCACGGGGGTCTTGAAGTCGGTGTTTTGGCCGAAAGCTTCTGCCACGATGTTTGCGAAGGGCAGAACGGTCGAGGAACCGGTCAGCATGATCTGGTCGCGGGCGAAAGCAGCGCCCGGCAGGGTCAAAGCGGCAGCAACTGCTGCGGCGGCGAAATTGGAAATGCGCATGAAGGCTCCTGAGCATGGCTATCGTCGCAGATTGCGACATGACGCACGGCCTAGGCACCCAATGTAACGCTGAGCTAAATAATTTATGACAAAACATATAAGTTTATGTGACGATTATATGACAGCAATAAGGATTTTTGCGCAGAAATTCCCCCAAAATCCTTTTTTTTCAAAGACAAGACAGTTTTCGACTGCTTTGCAACTTGTCTAGGGATCGCGCAAGAGAGAGTCATTTTTGTTGCAATACATGGGTAACTCTTAGCGATTTATGACGGAACATTTGCGCCAAGACCGCCGCAACACCAAGGTTTTCTGGGCATCTTGTGCCAAATCCCTTGCAAAAAGAATCGCCCGTGTCGCTTTTGCAAAAAGGGTAAAACGGGATGGCGGCAGACCGCCATCCCCACACGATCACAGCGCCCAAACGATTACAGAGCTTTGTGTGCGCCGTCGCAATAGGGGGCGTTCTTGGACTGTTTGCAGCCGCACAGATAAGCGGTCTTGCTTTCTGCAGCAGTGAAAGCCAGCGGCGAGAATGTCGAGCCTTTATGGCTGCCATCGCAATAGGGTTGTTTTTTGGACTGGCCGCAAGAACACCAAAAGTAGGTCTTGCCTGCCTCGACCGGCATGGCGAAGGGGGCTTTTTGGGCGATATGGGGGGTGTCTGACATGGTGCTCTCCAGGTTAAAACGCCACTGTCGCTGTTTTGCGCTGCTTTTCAAGCCTATTGACAGGGCAAAGGCGCACAGGCGGTGTGCAGGTGAAAAGCGCCTTATACTCAGGCACCCGTCACCAAGCGCCCCCAAAGATCGTAATCGCCCGCCTCTTCCACCTCGACTGTGACGATATCCCCCGGCGACAGGCCGTCAAAATCCTCGTCGATGAACAGGTTGCCGTCGATTTCGGGCGCATCGGCTTTGGTGCGGCAGGTGGCGCCGTCGTCGTCAACCTCGTCCACGATCACTTGCAGCGTCAACCCGACTTTGCCCGCCAGTTTCGCCGCCGATATGCTTTGGGCCTTTTGCATGAACCGGTCAAAGCGGTCTTGCTTGATTTCTGCCGAAACATGGTCTGGCAGGGCGTTTGACCGCGCTCCCGCCACGTTTTCATATTGAAAACAGCCGACACGGTCCAATTGCGCTTCGTCCATCCAATCCAGCAGGGTTTGAAACTCGGCCTCGGTTTCGCCCGGATAGCCCACGATAAAGGTCGACCGCAGGGTAATGTCGGGGCAAGCCTTCCGCCACGCCGCGATCTCGTCCAGCGTGCGGGCAGAGGCTGCTGGTCGGGCCATGCGGCGTAGCGTGTCGGGGTGAGCGTGCTGGAAAGGAATGTCCAAATAGGGCAGCACTAGGCCTTCGGCCATCAAGGGGATCAGGTCGCGCACATGGGGGTAGGGGTAGACATAATGCAACCGCACCCAAGCGCCCAGCTTGCCCATCTCACGCGCCAGATCGGTGATATGGGCGCGCACCTCGCCCCCTTTCCAAGGGGAGAGGTCATGCTTGCGGTCCACACCGTAAGCTGAGGTGTCTTGGCTGATCACCAACAACTCGCGCACGCCCGCCTCGACCAGCTTTTCGGCTTCGCGCAGCACGGCATGGGCGGGGCGCGACACCAGTTTGCCGCGCATATCGGGGATGATGCAGAACTTGCAGGCGTGGTTGCAGCCTTCGGAGATTTTCAAATAGCTGTAGTGGCGCGGGGTTAGGCTAACGCCTGTGGCGGGCAACAGGTCGATAAAGGGGTTGGGCTGGGGCGGTACGGCGGCGTGCACGGCATCCAGCACGGCTTCGTATTGATGCGGGCCTGTCACGGCCAGCACCTTGGGATGTGCGCCGGTGATATAGGCGGGGTCCGCCCCCAGACATCCCGTCACAATCACCCGCCCGTTTTGCACCAGTGCTTCGCCAATGGCCGACAGGCTTTCCGCCTTGGCCGAATCAAGAAAGCCGCAGGTGTTGACGATCACCGCATCCGCGCCTTCGTAATCGGGTGAGATGGCATAGCCCTCGGCACGCAGCCTTGTCAGGATGCGTTCAGAATCCACCAATGCCTTGGGGCAGCCCAAAGACACCATGCCAATCGTCGGCTGCCCCGCGCGCCGCTCATCAGGCACAAGGGCGCGGGCTAGATCGGGGCGAAGGTTGGGCGGGTTTTGGGGCATTGGGTCAACTTTAAAAAGGAAAGCCCCATCTGGCGGGGCCTGACGGGGCTTTGGGTCAGATCACGGGGGCCTTATGGCCCCCAACGCGCTTACCGCCGACGGTCGCGCCGCGCGCTCATCGGTTGGAAGGCAACACCGACATGGGCCTCGCAATATGGCTTGCCCGCGACAGACGGCAGGCCGCAGAACCAGAAATCTTCGGTGGCAGGGTCGCCGATCGGCCATTTGCAGGTCCGTTCGGTTAATTCCATCAAGGTCAGCTTTTTGGCACGCTTTTCAACTTCGCGCACAGAGGCCAGCGCTTCGGGGCTGATCTCGTTGGCTGAGGGTTGCGGCGGCAGGGGTTGGCCTGCGGGAATAATCGCCTTGCGCAGCGGAATGGGGGCTTGCGGCGAGAAGGTGATGGTCGAGGAATCATTTGCAGATGGGGCAACAGGCTCGGCCACCACGGGCTTTGGGGCAGGGGCCGCGGGGGCAGGGCGTGGTGCTGTTTCGACCGGTGCTGCGCGGGGGGCGGCTGCGGGTTTGGCGGGGGCAGCAGGGCTGGGTTGCGGGACCGCTGTGGCCACGGGGGGTGCGTCATCCTCGGCAGGGGTGCCCGGGCTTACACGGTTGGACAAGCCCAAGCGATGCACTTTGCCAATAACGGCGTTGCGCGTCACACCACCCAATTCCTTGGCAATCTGGCTGGCCGACTGGCCTTCGGCCCACATCTTTTTGAGCGTTTCAACGCGCTCATCGGTCCAGGACATGGGCAAAACTCCGCAATAGCCGCTGTGGCCCTAAGTGAGCCAATCTAGACGGGACAGTGGTGGATACAAGCTTGGGCCGCGAAGTTCAAGACCCGAGACGTAACGGGGGGGCGATTCAAAAAGGGGGTGGGGCCATTTGCCCTTGGCGCGTGATTTGGTAAGCTCACGACATGTGTGGACGCTTGACCTTAACCCATCCGAACGCGGCCTTGGCCGCCTTGTTTGACGCCGTCATGGGCAATGACCTGCCCGATAGCCCGCGTTTTAACATTTGTCCGACCCAAGCTGTGCCTGTGGTTACAGCCGCCTTTGGCCTCCGGCATCTGGCCCCGATGCGCTGGGGTTTGGTGCCAAGCTGGTACAAGACGCCGACCGATGGCCCGCTGATCTTGAACGCGCGCTGCGAAACCGTGGCCGAAAAACCCGCTTTCCGCGAGGCAATCCGGCACCGACGCTGTCTTGTGCTGGCCTCGGGGTTTTATGAATGGAGTGCGGGGCCAGATGGCGCAAGGCTGCCTTGGCACATAACCCGCGCTGATGGCGCGCCCATGGCTTTGGGTGGTTTGTGGCAGGCTTGGGGCGATATTATCACCTGTGCCGTGGTGACTTTGCAGGCCGGCCCCAATTTGGAACCTATCCACGACCGCGAACCTTTGATTTTAAACCCTGACCAATGGCCCCTCTGGCTGGGAGAGGCGGGCCTTGGTGCAGCGCGCTTGATGCAGCCCACCCCATCGGGTGCCTTATTAGCGCACCGTGTGGGGCGCGCGGTTAATTCCAACCGCGCCCAAGGCCCAGAGTTGATCGAAGAAAATGCCGATTAAAGCCCTGCCACATGCCGCGCTGCGGCCTTTGATGCCGCGCGGCACGCGGCCTCTAGCCCTGCACCTGCGGCCAATTGCATAGCCAAGGTCCCAATAAACGCATCCCCCGCGCCGTGGCTGCTGACCAGTTTGACCTTTTCCGCCGCAACGTGCAGCACAACCCCGTCTGGCCCTAAAGCCGCAAGCCCGGCCCCGCCTGCGGTGACGATCACGGTTTTGAGCGGTGCCGCAAGATGCTGTGCTGCGCGCGCCGCACTTACCAGATCAGTGACGGGGTCCGCGCCCATCATCTCGGCCTCAACCGCGTTGACGACCAAAACGTCGACGAGCACGCGCAAATCGGCCCCAAGAACGCGGAAGGGGGCAGCGTTCAGAAGGATGGGGATGGCCCGCTTGCGGGCTTCTTTGGCAGCGCCAAGGTTGATCGCTTCTGGCACTTCGTTTTGCAAGATCAGCAGGCCAACCCCTGCCCAAGCTTCATCATTGGAAAGAGTGTCGGCCGTCAGGTGCAGGTTCGCCCCCGATACGATGGTTGCAGCATAATCTCCTGCGCCGTCCAAAATCGCCACGCTCATGCCCGAGCCCACGCCCGCAATAGAGACGACAAACCGGTCATCTACCCCGCCTTGCATCAAGTTTGCGCACAAAAAGCGGCCAAAGTCATCTTCGCCCACAGCCCCGATCATCCGGCTTTGTGCCCCCGCCTTGGCCGCCGCCACCGCCTGATTGCCACCCTTGCCGCCGAATTTGGGATACCAGCGCGACCCAATAGCCGTTTCATCAGCGCGGGGCAGGTGGTCGGCCTCGACCATGATGTCGTAATGCAGGCTTCCAACGGTCAGGGTGATGGGCATGAGCTGTTCCAGTTTGGGCCGCTTTTGGCGTAACTTGCACGGTTGCGGGCGGATCTGAAAGGGGGAAGGGGGCCGTTCGCGTGAAAATCTCGGTGTGCTTGGCGTTGCCAAACCCTTGGCCTTATGGCTAGCCTTGCGCCGTGAACCCTATCTCAAGGACTGCCCATGAAAATTGCCTGTATCGGAGAGGCCATGGTTGAAGTGGCCCTGACAGGCCCAAACGGGGCGGCGAAGGTGGGCTTTGCGGGCGATGTCCTTAACACCGCCATCTACCTGCGCCGCGCCCTGAGCGATGCGCATGAGGTGGCTTTTGTCTCGATGATCGGGGGCGATAGCCTGTCTGACCAGATGGCCACCTTTATTGACGCAGAGGGCGTTTCGGTGACCTATCTTGCCCGCCATCCTACCCTTGTGCCCGGGCTTTATACCATCGCCACCGATGCCGCGGGCGAACGCAGCTTTGCCTATTGGCGCGACAGTTCAGCCGCACGGCAGATGTTTGCTGACCCTGCTTTGCTGTTGTCCCTGCCGGAGTTTGATCTTGTCTACTTTTCAGCCATCACGCTGGCGATTTTGCCTGAAGCGGCACGGGAAGGCCTTTTTGACACGTTGACCCAATTGCGCGCTAAAGGCGGCCAAGTGGCCTTTGATTCCAACCACCGCGCGCGCCTTTGGCCTGATCTGGCCACCGCGCGGCGCGTGGTGGAACGGGCGTGGCGATGCTGTGACATCGGCCTGCCGTCGCTGGACGACGAGATGGCGCTGTTTGGCGACGCAGGGCCTGCGCAGGTGCAAGCGCGTCTGGCAGACTGGGGCGTGGCGCAGGGCGCATTGAAGTGCGGCGATGTGGGGCCGGTGCCCTTGGGGCAGGGCTGGGGAGCGGATGTCAGCTTTGCAAAGGCCCCCCACGTGGTCGATACAACAGCGGCAGGCGACAGTTTCAACGGCGGATATCTTGGGGCGCTGCTGGCCGGGGCCGCGCCACAGGCTGCAGCCTGTGCAGGCCACGCCTTTGCCCGAGCCGTCGTGCAGCAACGCGGTGCGATTGTGCCGATGGCGGAATGGGAAAATGCACTGGCAAAAAATTAGGGTGAGGGATGCTCTTGAGGGGTTAAAGGCTGCCAATCCAGTGGCGCTTACCCCCCTTCACCCCTATTGTGGCGCCAAACATTAGGAGGCTGCCGTGAAAACGCATCGGTTGGGACATTCGGGCTTGCAGGTCAGCGAACTGTGTCTGGGCTGCATGAGCTTTGGTGACCCCTATCGTGGCGGCCATCCTTGGACGCTGCCCAAAGACGAAAGCCGCGATCTGATCCGGCAGGCGATCGAGGCGGGTGTAAACTTCCTTGATACGGCCAATGTTTACTCTGACGGCTCGTCAGAAGAGATTCTGGGTGAGGTGCTTTGGCACATCGCGCGGCGCGACGAGGTGGTCTTGGCGACCAAAGTGCAAGGTGTCATGCTGAACGAACCGCAGATGGCGGGCCTGTCGCGGCGATCAATCCTGCACAACATCGACGCCAGCCTCAAACGCCTGCGCACAGACCATGTGGACCTGTACCAGATCCACCGCTGGGACAACCAAACCCCCATCGAAGAAACGATGGAGGCGCTGCATGATGTCGTCAAAGCGGGCAAGGCGCGATATCTGGGGGCTTCGACCATGTGGGCATGGCAATTCGCCAAGGCACAAGAAACTGCCCGCGCCAACGGCTGGACGCGCTTTATCTCGATGCAAAACCAGATCAACCTGCTGTACCGCGAGGAAGAGCACGAGATGATCCCCCTGTGCCGTGACCAAGGCGTGGGCCTGATCCCGTGGAGCCCGATTGCCCGCGGCAAGCTGGCCCGTCCGGTGGGGGCTGCGACCGAGCGGACGGCGAAGGACGGCTATATGAAATTTATGTTCGACAAAACCGCCGAGGCGGACGCGCAAGTGATCAGTGCCGCCCAAGCCCTTGCCGCCGAACTGGGCCGGCCCATGGCGCAAGTGGCCATGGCTTGGGTGCGCCAAAAGCCGGGGGTGACAGCGCCCATAGTCGGTGTCACCAAGCCCGACCAACTGGCCGAGGCCATCGCGGGCTTGGACCTTGTTCTGACCCAAGGCCAGATGGCCGCGCTTGAGGCCCCCTATATCCCCCGCCCCCCCTTGGGCCAGATGTAAGCCGTATCTTGCGGCGGCAGGACGGATTGGATAGCTGCACGTCCTTTGTCCCCCAATAGGCCGCACATGACCCTGACCACGCTTGCGATTGATTTTGGCACCTCGAACTCTGCCGCTGCCGTGCTAGAGGGGGGCAAGGTGCGCCGTTTGGCGATTGAGACCGGGTCAGACACCGTGCCAACGGCGGTGTTCTTTCCCGCTGACAAAGGGGCGATGCAGATCGGCGTGCAAGCCGCCGAGTCGCTGATCAGCGGCGAAGAGGGGCGCTATATGCGCGCACTCAAATCCGTGCTGGGCACGGCGCTGTTTCATGAAACGCGGTTGATCGGCGGCAAAAGGCGCACTTTGGCCGATATCGTTACGGCCTTTCTGATCACCGTGAAAACCCGCGCCGAAGCTGCGGCCGAACGCCCTTTTGACCGCGTGGTGTCTGGCCGTCCGGTGCATTTTCACACCGCCGATCCCGCCCGCGATGCAAGGGCCGAGGCCGATCTGCGCGGCTGTTATGTGGCGGCGGGATTTACCGACGTGCGCTTTGTCTTTGAACCCGAGGCCGCCGCCTTGGCCACGCATGGCTTGGGGCAGGCGGGCGAGATCGGGTTGATCTATGACATCGGCGGCGGGACATCGGACTTTTCGGTGTTTCGGGTCGAAGGGGGCCGCGTGCGCATCTTGGCCAGCCACGGCATCCGGCTAGGCGGGACGGATTTTGACCATGCGGTGTCAATGGCCCATGCCATGCCGCACTTGGGCAGCACCAGCACCCTGCGCCGCCAGATGGGCGAGGGCGTCTTGCCCGTGCCCAACCATTTGTATGTCGAATTGTCGACTTGGGCCAAAATCCCTTTCCTTTACACCCCCGAAACCAAAGCGCTGGTGGCCGAGATGGTCAAACTGGCGGTGAAGCCTCGCCTTATGCGGCGGCTGGCCACAGTGCTGAAGGATGAATTGGGCCACGATCTGGCCTTTGCGGTGGAGCGCGGCAAGATCAGCGCCAATCGCGGGCAAGAGGGCGCGCGCATCGTAATGGAGCGGGTCGAGGCGGGGCTCAGCGCGCCCATCACCCGCGCCTCGCTGGATACCTCACTTGCGCGCTACCGCGAGGGGTTGCGGCGGGCTGCGGGTGAGACTTTGACCATGGCGGGGGTGGCGCGTGATCAGATCGGCACGGTGATCTTGGTGGGCGGGTCAAGCCTGATGGGTTTGGTGGCCGAAGAGGCGCAGGCCCTTTGCCCCAAGGCTGTGGTGCAAAGCGCTGACGCCTTCACCGCCGTGGTCGATGGCTTGGCGCTGGCAACTGGACAGGGATTTGCCGCGCAATAAGAGTGGCTCCCCCGTGTTGACTCTGCGCGCTTGGCCTGTATAACCCGCGCAGTTGCAAGATCCGTCTTGCGGCTTTCATTGGTGTTGGTGGCCTTCGCAAGAAGATGCCTGTCGGATCGCAAGATCAAAGGACAACGCCCTTCCCTTTGGGTTTTCCGGGGTCGGGATAGCAAAAGCGGGCTGAGATCATCGCAAGATGGTC
>CANIKY010000034.1 GCA_947468085.1 Paracoccaceae bacterium
AAAACGCCACTCAAGAAGCCGTCATGAGCTTTGCCATGGGCTTGGGCGCACGCATCTGACGGCCCGCTTGTGGGAGGCCCTGTTTTGCCCTAGATCGTGCCTATTGTACCATTAAAAGTGATCCTCGCCTAAAAACCAAAATCGCGCACACTGTTACAGGAGCGGACGTGAAGCTGAGCCAGATTACAGATTTCCAACCCATGATCCGAAAAACCCATCTGCAACTGGGCGACCAGCTTGGTCTTGCGATTATGCGAGGGGATTTCAAAGAGGGGGAACTGCTGCCCTCAGAGGCCAAGCTTTGCGAAACTTTGGCTGTTAGTCGCACCTCGATGCGCGAGGCCATGCGCGGTCTTGTGGCGAAAGGTATCTTGGAATCGAAGTCAAAAGTAGGAACCAGGGTCCGCAAGGCCGAAAACTGGAACCACTTGGATGTGGATGTCTTGCGTTGGCAAGTTGCTGTCGCCGATAGCGAAATCTACCTGCGCAAGATGTTCCAGTTGCGCTATGCGACAGAACCTGCCGCAGCTTCTATCGCAGCGCAATACGCGACCTCCGAAGATCATACCGCAATCGGCGAGGCTTTTGACGCCATGCAGACGGCCGGCAAAGACCTTGAGAAATGGATTGAGGCTGACCTGCGGTTCCACAAGGCCATCTATCTCGCAACCCACAACGAATTCTTTTGGTCTATCGGACAGCTTTTCAACATTGCGCTGAAAGAAATGTTCAAGATCACGGCCAGCGGCGCGCATAGACCTCGGGCCTTGGCCGAACACCGCGCGCTGATGGAATCCATTTTTGCTGGCACCTCTGAGGCAGCGCGTGAGCTTTCTCTGAAGATGGTCAGCAATGCCACGGATGACGTGCTCTCCGTACGTCGTAGCGCTTCATCAAAACTGCAAAGAGAACCAACATGAGTGATTGCCCCTACTGTGCAAATTCTACCCATCAGGTCATCTGGAACGATGGCGTCACACGGGTGATGTATATTGTTGACGCGCCCTTTGTTGGCTGGTGCCGGGTGATCTGGCACGCCCATGCCCTAGAATTGACCGACCTGAACGAAGCCGAGCGTGAGCGCCTGATGCGCACTGTTTATGCGGTTGAAACCGGGCTGCGCAAATTGCTCTTGCCCGTCAAAATCAACCTCGCCAGCATGGGAACCGCCATGCCGCATGTCCACTGGCACATCATCCCGCGCTTTGCAGACGACACCCATTTTCCCGATCCAGTGTGGTCCACAGCCAAGCGCACCGCATCTGGCAGAAGCGTCCCTGCAGATTTCGCGGCCGCTATGAAGGCGCACTTGGAAACGTCACTCGCCTAGTTGGAGATTGTGGCTTCTTGGCCACCATGCCCATGGTGGCTTAGCTGCCTAGCGCTGCGGGGCTTTGCTCGTGCTCTTGGACGGCTCGTGCATACTCCCAGCTAATTCGCACAACAGAGCACTCATCAGCAGCAACGTGACTTTGCTCTTTTGAACGGGCACGCGACTTCGACTTTGGAAAAGCCATGTTCTGGCAAGACGACCGGCAGGACTATCCTGAGCCCCGTTATGCGGCGATTGGCTATCTCGACGACAGGTTGCTGGAGTGCCCCCATGTGGTGGTCCATTTTTTCCATCCCAGCTCAGGGCGTAGATCGCAAAGCACGCCAGCGGCCAGCCGCCAGCGCCTTTGTGATTGAACCAAGCTCCCCCGCTTCGGGCCGTGCATGACCATTGAAAGCGCCTCATCTTTCTTGGCACGCCAATCTCTAGCCGCAGGTCTTTCGGGTTCGCCCCAGCATTCGCGGAATAGGTCTTGGATGCGTTCGTGCAACTCCTCGCTCAGCTGCTCCATCGACGGCAGATATGTTTGCTTGTTTCCCAAGCCCGCTGCGTTCAGATCGAGGATTATGACGCGCAGTCAGAATTGCGCGGGCTCTTGGCCACCATTCGTAAGGTGTTTGCACGGCGAGTATTTTTTTCAGATTGATCGCGCGTTGACGTGAACTGATATGACTGAACTTCGCACCAAAGACGGCCAGATCGCTTCCTAGGATCCCTCATCGGCGGATCAACCCATCCGCTGGCTGTCGAGAAGCGTCTCGACCTGATCCTCGCGCCAGTAAAAGCGCCCGCCGAGTTTAAAGGGTTGGGGCAGTCGACCTGTTTCAACGTCCAGATAAATTGATGAGCGAGCATGTCCGCCAAGCTTGGCGCGCAACTGGGAAAAATTTAGATATACTCTGAGTCTTGGCGCAGCCGAATTTGAGTGCTTGACGGCTGGGCTTGGAACGATTCAGCTATGCCCATGATCCTCCCTAGATTTCTTTCCTCGGCAGGCCGCATCGAGCTTGAGGCTTGCGTGCGTTGCCAGCGCGAGGACCACGGTATTGCCCGCCGGGCAAATGCGATCCTGCTGCTCGACGAGGGGGAAAGCTGTGCGGTTCATACTTCTCTTGAGCTTGGCCCCAACCCATGCGCCTTTCGCCTAGGTCTCGCCAATACTCAGCACCCAGATGGTCTTGGTATCATGCGCTGTAACCCACAGGAGATCGTCCGCGACCCTCACGGCGCCGCTTCCCTCGGGCGGGCCATAGACGGCTGTGACCCCATTACTTACTGGATCGATCGCGGCCAGAAGAACCGCAGTGCCGCGCACCCAGACCCTGCCGGCCCCGGTTGCAATGTCGCCGCCGCCACCGGTCATGCCCATGGGGATCGTGGCCACTAGCCGATTCGTGTGGGGGTCGACTTTGGAGACCGAACCGTCTCCCCAGTTCAGCGTCCATACAGCGCCCTCTCCGGCCGCGAGGAACCGCGGTCCCGGGCCCGTGGGCACCGTCGCGACGACACGGTTGGTGTACGGGTCGATCCGCTGCACCGAGCCGGTCCTGAGCCCGTCTGCGCCGGAGTTGGTGATCCAGACCGCGCCGAAAGCAAAATCGGCGCAGTAGGAGTGCGGCAGCACCGCGATTTCGGCGAGCACAGCGTTGGTTTGCGGATCAATGCGCGACAGGATCCCGCTGACATCGCTAAGCACCCAAATCGAACCAGCCCCCGCGGCCAGGCTCAATTCGCCCGTAGGATCCGCCAACCCCGTCGGGATGCGCGCGGCGATGGCGCACTTGCGGATGTCGATCCGGTAGACGCACTTGTCCTTGCAACCAGCGACCCACAACGCGCCGAAGGCGCAGACCATGGCGCCACAAGGCGACGGCACTGCCACCGTAGCCACCGGGGTGACACTGTCCAGAGTGAATTTCTCCACCCGGTCAGTATTGGTCGCCCAGATGCTCCGGCCCTCGACAGCCAGAAAGTCGACGTATCCCGGCACGGTGAGGGTAGCGAGTGCCTTTTCGGCGATCAGGACCTGGTTGGGCATGGCGAAGGCTCCTTTGGCATCTGGGTCAAGCAGGGCGGGGCATGACCCACAGCTTTTCGGGAGGTAGCGTCAGGCGGACCGTGTCGCCATCACCGTGAAGTTGGGTCGCCTCAGGTGCTGTCACGACCTCAAGCACCAGATCCCCAGCTGCAATCTTGTAGCGGGCATGGGTTCCCTTGTAGATGTGCGACAGGACATACCCGTCCATCTGGTTCGCCGCTCGGGTCTCCGCGCTAGCTCGGCCCAAGCGGATTGCCTCGGGCCGAATGGTCAAGCTGCCCGGCCCTTCAGTGATGGCCGCGCGGGGGGCGTGGAATGCGCCACGGGCAGAGGTGAACAGGCCACCGGCATAGGTTCCCGGCAAGACATTGATGTTGCCAAAGAACCGCGCCACGCGCTCTGAGGCGGGGCAGTCGTAGAACTGGTCGGGGGCAGCATTCTGATGCAGCACACCGTCAAACATCAGTGCAATCTGGTCGGCCATTACTACGGCTTCTTCTTGGTCATGCGTCACAAAGACTGTCGTGATACCAAGCTGGCGCTGGATGCCAAGGATCAACTCGCGCATGTCCTCTCGGAGATGCGCGTCAAGGTTGCTGAGCGGCTCATCCAGCAAGAGGACGTTCGGCTTGACGATCAGGGCACGTGCCAATGCCACGCGCTGCTGCTGGCCGCCGGATAGCTGCTTGGGGCGGCGGTCTGCTAAACCAGGCAACTTCACCAGCTCTAGCATCTCTTCCACCCGAGCGCGTATCACCACACGGCTTTCATTCCGCATTTTCAGCGCGAAGCCGACATTGTCACCGACCGACATATAGGGAAACAGCAGGTGGTTCTGGAACACCATCACCGCCCCGCGCCGTTCTGCGCGCACTCTAAGGACCGAAGCCCCGTCGAAGGTAATCTCCCCGGCCGAGGGCTGCAATATCCCCGCGATCATCTTCATCGTCGTGGTCTTGCCGCAGCCGGAGGGGCCCAGCAGCGCATGGATCTTGCCCGACGTGAAGGTCAGGTTCAGACGGTCCACCGAGGGCCGCGCCCCGCTCGGAAAGTTCTTGGTCAGGTCCGTCAGCATCACCTCGGTCATCGACGCCCAAGCCCCCCCGCCGAAGAGTTCTCTCCGGTCAGGTATTTCGAGGCGATGATCAGGAACAGGATCGCCGGGCCGACAAAAACGATGCTCAGGGCGGCGGTAATGGCGCGCTCTCCACCGCCCGCCGCTGCCACAACAAGGATGGATAGGGTTTTCACAAAGCCCCCGGCGATAATGATCGTGGTGACATACTGGTCCCAAGAGATCAGGAACGCGAACAGGCTGGCCACTACCAACCCGGGAAGGATCGCTGGGAAGGTGACATGCAGGAAGGTCTGGAACCGGTTCGCGCCAAGCGTGCGGGCGACCTCTTCGGCTTCGGGATCATAGTTGGAAAACACTCCCGCCATCACCAGCACCGCGTAGGACATCGAGGCGACCAAGTGCACGAGGATCACGCCGACAATCGTGTTGTCGAGCCCGTAGTTGATGAAGACGATCTGGATTCCCAGCGCGACGGTCAGTCCAGGAATGATGTTGGGGGCCAGGATCAGGAATTCCACGATCCTTTTGCCCCGAAACCGGTGAAGCCCCAGCGCGCGCCCCGCCGGAATGGCGATGGCCGCAGACAGCAGCGTCACTGGCACTGCGATAAGCAGCGAATCCAGGATGGCTGGCAACACCTGCGCGGCAGGATCGGCGACGTAAGTCCACGCCTCTAAGCTCCATTGCTTTGGCAGAAGGTCGGGGAAGGTCCAGCGATGGGCAAAGGACCAGACCAGCATTGGGATGAATGGCCCAACGAGCCACAGCGCCAAAAGGACGAGCGCTGCACCGCGCAAGAGGCCCATAAGGGTTAGCCCGCTCCGCGATGAAGCAATAGGTTTGGTCAGGAACTGAGCTGTCGTCATCAGTCAGACCGGACAATTCGGCGCGACAGCCACATATAGGCTAGCACCATCAGCGCGGCGATGACCGCGATCAGGATCGACATTGCCATCGCCTCGGGCCGCTTGTTCAGGTCAGGATCGGTGAACAGCCGCACAGCAAGCACCGGCAGGGTGGCGGGATAGGTCTGGCCCAACAAATAGGGGATCAGGAACTCGCCGAAGGTGAAGGCCAGCACCAGGACCGACACCGACAGCGTCGCTGGCGTGATCAGCGGTAGGATGACAAATCGGAAGCGCTGCAACGGGCCGGCCCCCAGCGTCTGAGACACCGCCTCGTAGTCATCGCCGATGGATTGCAGCACTGCCAGCACGACGATGCCGATGAATGGTACCTCTTTCCAGACATATTCCAGGATAATGCCGATGGCGTACGGGTCGTTGACCAGCACCAAGAAATCCATCGGCCGCTCGATCCAACCGAAGCCATGCGCAATGCGCGCCATGAAACCGCTTTGAGCGAACAGGAACATTATGCCGATGGCGCCGACGATATGAGGAATCGGCAAGTTGAATGAAAACAGAAACGTCATCAACCGCTTGCTTGGGAACGCCCGCCGCAGCAGTAGGGCCGCTCCGATGGCCAGCACCATCGAGATCGCGGTCGAGGTCAGCGCGATGTACAGCGTCATCCCCAGTGAGCGCCAGAATTCCGTGAGCGAGAACAGGCCTATGTAGGCGTCGAAATTGGGCTGGGTCAACCCGATGATCGGCATGTAGTTGAGGCTTCTGGCAATGCCGAACCCCAGCCCGCCAATGAATACCGCAAACAGCACCAACAGTGCCGGCGCCAGCATCAACCAGATCTTCAGGCGCTCAAACTGCATCAGCCTTTCCTTTGGTCATTCTTAAGAAACGCCGGGCCATGCTGGCCCGGCATCTACGGCCCAGATCAGATGCTGACAGCCGGGACGCTATTTTTCCAGCACGTTCACGCGCCAGCCGTCCTCAATCGCCTTAGCAAGTTCAGGCCCGCCCATCGGCAGGATCGGCACAGCGGCCAATTGCGCCGGTGAGATGCCGCCCACACCATAGTTGATCGCCGCAAACCCGGCCTTCACCTCATCAGGGCATCGGTCAATGTCGATGGAGGGAAGATCACCCACCGACGAGGGTTGGTTCTTGGCCAGCTGCACGGCGCAACTCATGATCGCGTTTGCCACCACTAGCGCCCCAGCCTTGTGCGGAGAGTTGACCGGGATGGCGACGTAGTGATTGCTGGCGTGGGTGCCGTCGTCGAAGATCATCGTGACGGTGGTGTCTGGGAACAGCCCGCTTAGCACCGATGCCGCCGATTCCCCAGACCCGGCAGAGAAGGTCCAGGCCAGCTCGCCGTTCGCAAAAAGATCATCCATGGGCGCTTTATCGCTGGGATATGTGGCGCCCTCGCGCCACAGGCACGGCTTGATCTTGTTCAGCGCGTCCCACAGCATCGGGGATTTCTGGTCCCAGAGCGCCTTCTTCTCGTCCGTCCATTGGCCCTGCCATTGCTCATAGCCGCCAGTAACCCGGTACATGATCTCCATCACGAATTCGCGCCCAGTATACGTGGGCAGAGCCGGATAGGTGAACTGGCCGGGGTTCTCGCAAATCCACGTTAAAAGGCCGTCGACCGTGGTCGGCGGTTCAGCCACCAAAGCGCTGTTGTATGACATTGTAAACTGCGACGAGCCCTGCGGCGATTCATAGCCCTCAATCGGATGGCCGAAATCGAATTGCAGCGCCGAACTGTTGGGGTCCATGTTGGCAAAGCTGGGCAATTTGTCTGTGTAGGGCCCAAAAAGCAGCTTGGCCTGTTGTAGCGTGACGAAATTCTCGCCGTTGATCCAGATCATGTCCACCGAACCATCGGTCTTTTGCCCGGCCTCCATCTCGGCCAGAACCTTGTTCACCGCCGCAGCGGTGTCATCGATTAGCACGGATTCGATGGTGACGCCCGAATCCTTGACGGCATCACCAAGGATGTTGTCGAAATACTTGTTCCAATTGGCATCCCCTCCCCAGTGCCAGAACTTCACGGTCTGGCCCTTGGCCTCGGCGAGGACCTGATCCCAGGGCATGTTCGGCCAGTCCGTGTCGACAGTTTGGGCGGCAGCAAAATGACACGCCCCGATAAGCGCACCGGCCGCAAGGAGCAACCGGGCCGATCGACGTCTGATATTGGTCTGCATTCCGAAAACCCCCTGTGGTTTGAGATTAGAATTTAGCGCCCCCTTGCTTGCTCAGGGACCGTACTGCTTCACATATTCTGCAACGATCGGCCCCAGTCGCTGTAGAGTCCATTCCGTGATCGCTCGGTCGGCCGAAGTCCACTCTCTGGGCGCGCCGAATGACGAAGGCTCCAGAATGCCATAGCATTTGCCGTCATGATACACTGGTGCATGGATCAAAGCGCTATGAAAGAAAACGCGCCTTTCGAACTCGACATTAACCAGACCTGTAGGATCGTTCTCGATATCCGAAATATAGATGGGCGACGGATCCCGAAGCGCCGCGGAATACAGCGGGTCCTCTGCATTGGGCGGACCCTCATCCACCCAGTCCGACGAAAACCAAGACTCCCAGGTGACCGCGTATTCCGGCTTCTCCTGGCTCCACCAGGCATGGGTCGTGTTAGCCCGGCGAAGGTCCGGCTCGCGTCCGTACAGGATGCAGCGTTTGCAATCCAGCGCCACGCCATAAAGCTCGACCAATGCCGCCAGACGCTCGTCACAGGGCGCGTCGGATTTGGCCCACTGCAACAAAGAGGATGGGATGACAGACTGGCTCAAGGTTTGCTTCCTTCTGTTCGGCAAATAACTAACCACAGGCAACGACTGCCTAAAGGCCCGAGTAAGTACGATTTGTATTTACAAGTTGGTTGGAAAGACTTGACCTGTCAACAGAAATGTTCTTCAATAAAAGTTAAGAATTTGTATGAGGCAGCACGGCAGGCCCAAGCCACTTTCCATGCCTGTTTCTGCAGCATTCAAGCAAAAGCGAATCGCGGCACCAGGTAGCTGCGCAGACAAGGACGGACGCGATGAAGTTCGGAGTTCATGCCGGATTGTGGATGGCGCGTTGGACTGATGACATCGCGCCGATCTTAAGGATCGTCGCGGATCTTGGATTTGATGGCATAGAACTGTCGTTACTGGGCATGACCGACGATCGCGCTGCGGTCGTTGGCAAGCTGATGCGGGACCATGGGCTTGAAATCACCTGCTCGGACGGCCTTGCGCGGTCCGCCGATATCACTTCAAAGGATCCCGAGGTCCGGCAGGCAGGACTGGATCATTTGCGCTGGGCGATCCGAACCGCGGCCGTTCTAGGTGCACGGGGGCTGGCAGGGGTAGTATATGCCCCTTGGGGCACGTTCGATCCTGCCCAAAAGACTGCGCGAACTCGCCGTTCGGCAGAGTGCCTAGCAACGCTTGACAAGGACCTTTCCGAGCATGGCGTCACCTTGGGGCTGGAGGCGATTAACCGGTTCGAAACCGACCTTGTGAACACCTCGACCGAGGCTGTGGCACTTGCAAAGGCATCTGGGTCGCCGCATATCGGCGTCCTTCTGGACACGTTTCACCTGAACATTGAGGAAAAATCCATCTGCACCGCCCTTGTCACTGCCGGTGAGTATCTCGTGCATTTCCACGTCTCGGACAATGATCGCGGCGTGCCAGGCTCGGGTCATGTGCCTTGGAGCGACGTCCGTCAAGGGCTCTCAGAAATCGGCTATAATGGCTGGATCGTCGCCGAGATGTTTGTCCGCGCCGGCAATCCGGCCAGCACCGATCTTAACATCTGGCGCGACATCGAACCTGATGCAACAAAGGCGGCAAGCCGGGCTCTCGCCTTCATGAGGTCCAGTTTCCAATGAACGAGACCCTGCTTCGGCACCTTGTCACTCGGTTTGAGTTATTGGAGCCCGTGCTCAATGCCATAGATGCCGCGACGGGGGACGGCGATCATGGAACTACCATGCTGACAGGGCTGCGGGCTGCCGCGGCAGAGCCGGACAGGGCCAGTTCCGCCTATCGGATCGCGGCTGGCGGGGCGTCCGGCACGCTTTTCAGTCTGCTGATCGCGGCACTAGAGGAAGCTGAAACCGAGCCTCTGCCCGGCACCCTCGCAAACGCAGTGTCGAAGATTTCGATGATGGGTGGCGCCAAGTTCGGCGATAAGACCATGCTAGATGCCCTGGTGCCAGCTTCGCAAGCCCATGATGCCCGTTCCGCCGCCGATGCCGCGCGCATGGGGCTCGAGGCGACACGCCCGCTTGCCGCCCGCCGGGGTCGCGCGCGCCATGTCGAGGGTGCCGGGATCGGCCATCTGGATGCGGGAGCCATGTCTGTGGCAGAAATCCTTGGGCTTTTTGCAACCCAGTCGGAGGAATGACGTGAAAAAGCTTTTCAACTCCAGATCCAGCATGGCCGACGACATGATTGCGGGTTTCCTCGCAGCTTGGCCTGACGCCGCCGTCATTGGAAAGCACCCAAGGGTCGTCCGCCGTCGGGCGCTGAAAATCGGCAAGGTTTCGCTGCTGATCGGCAATGGCAGCGGCCATGAGCCGATCGCGATGGGATTTGTCGGCACCGGTCTGCTGGATGCGAATGTCGTGGGCGATGTTTTTGTTGCCCCCTCACCCGACCTGATCCTCGAGGGTATCCGCGAAGTGACCGGACCCGCGGGAGCGATATTGCTGATTTCGCGCCATGAAGGCGATGTAATCAACGGCCGTACCGCCGCTATGATGGCTGAGGACGAAGGGTTCTCTGTCCATCCGCTGCTCATGTATGATGACATCTCATCTGCCCCCAAGGGGCAAGAGGAGGACCGGCGCGGGGCAGCGGGCACGATATTCATCTACAAGATACTGGGCGCCGCAGCCGAAGCCGGGCTTGATCTGACGGCGTTGGCCGAGCTTGGTGCCGAAGTCCGCGACTGTACCCGCACCCTTGGCGCCGCGCTCAACCCCGGAATTTCGCCCCTCACTGGCCAGCAGATGTTCTCGTTGCCCGAGGATGAGGTTTTCATTGGCATGGGCGTGCATGGAGAGCCGGGCGTTGGCCGGCGCAAGCTGGGACCAGTGCGCGAACTTGTCGCGTTCATGCTAGACGCCCTGCTGCAAGATCGCCAGATATCACCAGGCACTCGGACACTGGTGCTTATCAACGGCATGGGCGGCTGCACGATGATGGAACTGCTCACTGTCTTTGGCGAGGTTGCAGCGGGTCTCGCGGCCCGAGGCATCCCGCAGACGGCTCCCATGATAGGCTCCTTCTCGACGACGCAGGAAATGGCGGGGTTCTCCATCTCGCTGTGCACGCCGACCCAAAGGATGCTGGACTTCTGGCAAGCCCCTCATGGCGCGCCCCTGTTTCCCGACCTACATGGGGTCGGCGCATGAATCCTGTCGCGCCTTGGTTTCATGGTGTTGCCATCGACGCAGGCAGTGGCCTGGCCGACGCAATCAAGGCTGCGCGGGGCGCCTCCGCTGACAGCGATGATCTCCTGCAATTCAAGCGCGCGATCCTGACCATTCTTGGACCCCGCGCCACCACGGTCCTGCTAGATGCCACCTATGGCCGCTGGCTACTGGCCGACTACCCACCCGGCTGTGAGCCAATGATCGCATACGAGGCCGATGTTTACCGTATCTCCGACAAGGATCGGGTGACGGTGCTGCCCGATGATCTGACTGTGGCCGATTACCCCGCCTTGGGAGTTCGGCAATTGAAATTTTTTCTCTACTACGATCCCGACGATGATCCTGCGCTGAACGTGCGCAAGCAGGCCCTCGTGGCGCAGATAGGCGCGGACTGTGTGGCCAATGGTCTTGATTTCCTCATGGAGCCCTTAGTCTATCATCCGTCCTTCCCTCCCGGCAGCGAGGCCTTTGCCCGCGTCAAGCCAGACCTCGTTGCTCGAACCGTTGAGGTGTTCGCGCAGGCCCGTTTTCAGGTCGCGATGCTGAAGATCGAGGTGCCGGTCGATCTGGCCTTTGTCGAAGGTTATGGCGTCCCCATGATGACCCGGCAGGCGGCGCTCGATGCATTCCGGAACGCTGCCGCCGCGGCTCGCGGCATACCTATTGTCTACCTAAGCGCGGGCGTGCCCTTCGACTGGTTTGCCGCATCACTTGCCATGGCGGGGGAGGCCGGGGTAACCTTTGCGGGCTTCATGTGCGGCCGGGCAATCTGGGCCGATGCCATCGCGGTCTATGGTGCCTATGGCGAGGCCGCACTGCGGGAATGGCTCGCCACGACCGGCCGCGCCCGCCTAGACCACCTAATAGCCACTGTCACCCGGAGGCACCCATGACCCAGCCGCTTACCGTTGGACTGATCCGTGCCTCGCTGCCTCGGTATTTCCCGGACAAGCATGACGTCTGGAGCCGGTGCGAGGCGGCCCTCGCGGCGGAATGCACCGCCGAAGGCGCGCGGTTGTTCGTTGTGCCGGGCATTCCCCAGAACAGTGCCGAGACAGATGATGCGCTGGCACTTTGCGGGGCTGAAGGGGTGGATTTCGTTCTGCTTTTGCACGGCGGCTTCACTATGGGGGATATCTCGCGCACCGTCGCCGCCTCGCGCTTTCGCGTCGGCTTCTGGTCGGTGCCGGAACCAGTGCAATCGGGGGATGTGCAGCTGATCAGCTTTGTGTCGCTGAATATGTCGATGTCTATCGCCCGCCGGGTGCGCGACCTGCGGCGTGATCCGGTGCAGTGGTACCACGGCGCGCCGGAAAGCGCCGCCCTGCGGGCCCGCCTTCGGACCACAGTGCGTGCTCTTTCGGTTGCCAAGGGGCTGAAAGGCGCGCGGATCGGGGTGGTCGGTGGGCTGGCGATGACATTCTTCAACATGGAAGTCTCTACCAACGAACTGCGCAGGCGCCTCGGGATCGAGGTGGCGCATCACGACATACACGAGTTGACCGAGCGCATGGAGGCACTTCCGGCGGACCGAGTCACGACTGAGCTTGCTGCGATGGCGTCTGGCGCTCGGATCAGTGGCGTTTTGCCGGCGCAGATGGACCTCACCGTGCGCTGCGCGCTTGCGCTGCGAGACATCGCGGCAGCCGGAAACTACGCCGCCCTGGCAGTCAGCGACTGGCCTGCGCTGCAAGACAACCCCGGCATGCATCCGGGCGCGGCATTCAGCTGGATCGAGGAAACGGACCGAGTTCCCGTAGCCTCCGAAGGCGACGTTCTGGGCGCGGTTACGCAACTGGTCACGCGCCTTCTATCCGGCAGGGTCGGCTATCTCCTCGACCTGTCCGAGCCGGATCTGGAAGATGGCTCTGCCTTGGTCTGGCACGGCGGCGGCGGCCCTCTTTACATGGCAGACGGCGCTGGCGCGGCCTGGGTCAACCACCCAACCATCGGCCGCGGCACGCCGGAGGGTCCCTGCTATGGCGCCATCGCTGATCTCGTGTTCCGCGAGGGCCCAGTGACTTTGCTGCGCGTCTCGCGCGATGCAGGGGCGCTGTTCACCATGACCGCGCGGGTCATCGGACGCGAAGCGTCCGGCTTCATCGGCTGCCGGGGCTGGATCAGAGATTTCAGCATTGCCGGTGAGGCCGCCAGTATCGAAGACCTTGTGGCCACGGTGATGGCGCATGGGCTTGAACATCATTTTATTCTGGTCCCGGGAGACCACGCAGCGGTTCTGGCCGAATTCGGCGCCTGGACCGGTATGACGCCGCTGACTCTGCGCCCGATGCGGGACCATCTCGAGACCACTGATTTCAGCTAGGCAGGCCAACGTGGCGCGACAGGGTGTCGTAAAAATGCAGGAATATCTCATCGCGCTGCACATCGTGGGCCTCGCGCATTGCATGGCGGCCTAGCGGGTGCGTCCAGCGCAAATCTGCATCCAAAACGGGTGAGCGGGTCAGGAAACTCGGCACCCAGTCGGGATCGATCAGCCAGGCAATGTTGATCAGGTCCCAGATGACCCAGGTCCGGCGGCCCGCATCCTCGATCGCAAACATCTCGTGCAGCGGGTTCTGCGTATAGAGCCGCCAGAGATAGTCGCCGATTACCCCGCATCCTTTCACGAAAATCTCCATCTCGGGCCGGGAAATCTTCAGTTGCGCGCCGATGTGATAGCCCGGCAGATAGACATGCGGCACACCACAATCGAGGACAACCCGCGCCGCCGCCACATCCTGAACAAGGTTCAGCGAGGGCCGGTTGGATTGAAGCGCATGAGATGGATAGGCCGAGGTCCAGACCACCACCAGATTGCCGATGATTTCCGGTGCCATCAGGATCGCGCTGGCGACGTTGGTCAAGCAGCCCAGCGCGGCGACATGCAGCGGCCCGCCGCCGCTTTTGGCCAGATCGATGAGGGCAGTGGCCGCTGCCGAGGCAACCGGCGTCACCTCGTCTGTCAGGTACCGCTCGGCCCCGCGATGCAACCGTCCCGCCACCGGCACCCGCATCTTGTCAAAGACCCGCAGGATCTCGGCATGGCTCAGTTCCATCCCCTCAGCCGGGCCGACAAGTTTCAAATCCTTGACCCGCCGCCCGCTGCGGTGCAGGCGCTGCACCCAGCCTTGAAATCCACCAACAAGGGTCTCCGCAACCCCCTGCCCAACGGCCAGCGCCTTTTCGGCAGCCTGCAGCTCGGGCAGATGATGCGCGAAGGAAAACGGCGCCGCCGTGACCGCCTCCAGCTTCAGCCTTTCGGGCAGGCATAGGGCCCACGCCAAGGCAAACTGGTCATCGATCTCGTTGGCAGCATCGGTGTCGATGGCCAGCCGGACATTCCCCTCCGGCGGGGTCAGCCTTGATCGCATCAGGTCTTCGTCCAGATGGGTCCAGATCATCGCGCGCTCCTAGGCCTTCGTGCTGCGGCCTTGCCGCGACAGGTTGAAACTGACGCTGCCGGTCCGGTAGACGTCTTCGTAGAACACAAGCGAGCCATCCTCGGCAAAGGCCGTACAAGCCTGCCGCAGAAGCGCACTGCCCGAACTCACCCCGATCAGCGCGGCCACGGCGGCATCCGCGACAAAGGGGCTGATGTCTTCGCATGCCGCCGACCATTCAAGCCCGAACCGCCTGCCCAGAATGCGCAGGATCGACTGGTCCGTACCCTTTTCCGGAAAATCTGCAGGGCCGGCATCCGGCATCAGCCGCGCCGGGACAAACGTGTTGACCACCATGCGTGGCACCCCATCCACCGCCCGCAGCCGCGTCACCCGCATCACCGGTTCGCGCTGTAGGTCCGGCGGAAGAAGCGCCAGATCCTTTGCCCCAAGCGGCAGCGTGGTCAGCGAAACAAGCCGCGTCGTCGGCTCATGTCCGGCACGCAGCATAGCATCGGTGAACGATGTCAGGCAGGTGTCCGAAGCTGGAGACAGGGTCAGCACGCGGTAACCGCTGCCTTGGCGACTTTCCACATAGCCATCCTTCACCAGCATGTCCAAGGCGCGCCGGATCGTCACGCGGCTGATGCCGAACTGCCCGGCCAACTCGCCTTCCGTCGGCATCCGCATGCCGATCTGGTAGCGCCCAGACTTGAGCCGGTCGAGGATGGTGCGGTAAGCCTTTTCATATTTCGGCTTGCTTTCGGTCTCGATCATCTCTGCTGCCCTTTTGCTTTTTCCAACTCGGCGTCGCGTAGGAGGCGCCGGTTGATCTTGCCAGACGATGTTAGCAGGAAATCCCTTACGAACTCCACCTCGCGCGGCGCCTTGTAGGCTGCCAGCCGGGTGCGGACATGCTGGATCAGGTCCTGTGCCAGCATGTCCGAGCCTGCGGCGACGCCCTTCAGCCGGACAAACGCTTTTACTATGGCCCCCCTCGCCGCGTCAGGCTTGCCCACCACCGCGCAGTCAGCCACGGCCGGATGGGACAGCAGGCAATCCTCGATCTCGGCCGGACCGATTCGGAAGCCCGAGGACTTGATCAGGTCATCCGAACGCCCCTTGTACCAGAAATACCCGTCCGCATCCTGCACCGCCAGATCATGGGTGCGCAACCAGAGCCCTAGGCGCATCTCACCTTCCTTCTCGGCGTTGTTCAGATAGCCCAAGAACCGCGTTGGCGCGTTTGCTGGGGTCACGATCTCACCTGGTTCGCCTTGCGCCACCGGGGCCCCATCCTCGTCCACAAGCGCCACCAGATGCCCCGGATAGGCCCGCCCCATCGACCCGGGCCTGCGCGGAAAAAGCGCAGCACAATTGCCAATAAGATGGTTGACCTCTGTCATGCCATAGAACTCGTTGCAAACCGCCCCCAGCCGCGCCTCGACCCATTCCAGCGTCTCGGCCGCCAGCGACTCGCCTCCGGTGCAAAGGACCCGTAGCGCCAGATCATACTCCGCGCGCGGCTCCGCCGTCTGCGCCAGCCGTTTGATCGCGGTCGGCGCCATAAAGCTGTGCGTCACACGGTGCCGCGCCATGAAGCTGAAGGCCTGTTCGGCACTGAACCGGTTCAGTGAGGTCGCAATGGGACGCCCAACCAGCCACGCTGGTAACAGCATATCCAGAAGCCCGCCGACCCAGGCCCAGTCCGAAGGCGACCAGAAGACCGCATCCCTGTCCGCCATCGACAGGTTGTAGAACAGGTTAATTGAGGGCGTATAGGCAGCGAGGATCCGATGCGCGTGCAGGATGCCCTTTGGCTTGCCGGTGGAACCCGAGGTGTACATGAGCAGCGCCGGATCATCCGCGCTCCCGAGCTCTGTCACCAAGCCCGCAACATCAGCTTCTAAGGCCAAGCCCAGATCAATTTCGCCCACACCTGGCGTGCGCAGCAGCACATGCTGCAAGTCCGGGAACAGCGCTGCAGCCTCGTCCCGCAAGGGCGCCCAGGCCGCTGCATCGGTCAACAGCACCCGGGCCCGGCAGTCGCGCAAGGCATGGGACAGCGTGTCGGGACCGTAAAGCTGCGAAAGGGTCACCGCCACCGCGCCGATCTTGCAGATCGCCATATGCGCGACCGCCGTATCAGGATGCGCACCCGTATGCAGGGCCACATAGTCGCCACGCCCATAGCCAAGCTCGCGCAAGGAAGCGGCAAGCCGCGTCGCGGCGCAGTCCACCTCGGCAAAGCTTTGCACCTGGACGCTGCCGTCCGGCGCCTCGAAGATAAGCGCAGGGCGGTCGCGGTCGCCCGGCCCCAGCCACCGGCCTAGGGTCATCTGATAGATATTGGCGTATTCCGGCCAGAATATGGATAGTTTCTCGCCCTTCCGCACCAGATTCAGGCGGAGAAGCGCCGCATCACTCATGGCGTTAATGGGTGTCATCGGACGCTCCTTTCCCGTTCAGTGCCAGCAGCAGAGCGGGCTGCCCATCCGTAGGGGCGACCAATGTGCCGAACCGTCCGGTCGCACTGTCGAGTACCAGCCGCACCACGCTCTTCGTGCTGGACCCGGCAAAGCTCACCAAAGCGAAGCTGCCATCCAGCCCATCGGTGCGAAACACCACCTCAGCCCAACCCTCCAGAGTGATCCAGTGCGGGGCCGGCGCGGCGCAGCCGCAGTGCCGTTCGGGCGGAAAGCTGACACGGCCACAAGTGCCGCAGCCGCGCGCCACCGCACGGCCCTGCAATAGACCATCGACATGAGGCGCCAGCCATCCTGGTGCAAGTTCATAGGAGAGTGAGACCTCGCGCCGGATCATGCCTCAGCCCCGGCCTGCAGAAGCGTCACCGCCGCCGTGGTGCAAACCCCGCCATGCGTGTCGGCCAGGGCATAGCGCGGCAGTTCCCTGGGTTGCAGCCCGGCGTGATAGCGCCCTTCAAGCGCCAGGGCGCAGGTCGCCGTCTGGCCCACGCCCGTCGCCCCGACCGGCGCGCCCTGCCCGAGCAGTCCGCCCGACAGGTTGACCGGCAACGCCCCGCTCGGGGCAAACCGCCCTGCTTCCAGATCGGCACCAATCTGTTCCGACAGGCCCAGCGCCTCCAGTGCCTGCAACTGCGCCCCGGCATAGGCATCATAGACCTCTGCCAACCCGACATCACTGGGCGTGATTGCCGCGATCGCACAGGCCCGCTGCATCGCGAGCGTCTTTGCGGCAAATCGCCCCAGATCGGCCCGCGCGCCCAGGTGGAACTTGTCGGTGGCGGCCCCAGTCCCGACAATCCCAGCCGCGCCACGCCGCGCCTCGGGCACTGCGCCCGGGTACGACAGGATCAGGGCGGCCGCCCCGTCACTCAGCGGCGAGCAATGTAATCGGCGATATGGCGCAGCAATCATTGGCGAGGAAGCGATCTCGGCGGCGCCGTGACGGCGGGGCAGATGCGCGCCCGGATTGGCGCAGGCATTGGCCCGGTTGGCCATTGTCACGGCGTCCAGTGCCCATACCCCTATCCCCGTCCTGGCTAGAAACGATTGCACCGACAAAGCGTAAAGCGCTGTCGAGGTTGTGCCCGTCATCCCGTCCGACCATTGGTCGAAAGACATGCCATAAAGCATCTTGACCGTGCTGCCC
Organism: Paracoccaceae bacterium; assembly: GCA_947468085.1. Taxonomy (GTDB): domain Bacteria; phylum Pseudomonadota; class Alphaproteobacteria; order Rhodobacterales; family Rhodobacteraceae; genus Stagnihabitans. The sequence goes on from CANIKY010000034.1 coordinate 17,775, forward strand.
GGCAGGGTCGACGCGGAAGGGTCAACCCCCACTACCGCTACATGCCGGGCCTGTCCCGTCGCTACGATCCTTGCGCCCGCATGCACCGCTAACTGACCCGAAGCGCCCCCGCCCTCTACCCTCAGGGCCGAAACTCCAGTCAGGCCGAGGTCCCCTGCAATCACCGTCGCCGGGTTCAGTTGGAAGGTGAAGAAGTCGCTTTCCGAGGCAACAACTAGGGCGCCGATCTCGTCGCGGTCCAGCCCGGACATCGCCAGAGCAGCCTCAAAGGCGTCGCCCGCCCAGTCCCGGAACGACGATCCGTCCCGGCGATGGTCAAACCGGGTCAAGGCTGCGCCGGTGATTGTGGCAATGACGCTCATTACTCTAAAGTCCCCGATCCCTGATCCGCAATCGGCCAGAGATCAATTCCGATACATTATTGACTTATTAAAGTTGTTCCTACAAGTCTGTTCCAACGCACCGCAGCGCGGCATCCAGGCCTTTTCCTGCGCCAACCTGATCTGGTGAACACTGGCAAGGACTGACTACCCATGGTTCGCCTCAAGCCCCGCCCGTCGTGGCCGGTTCCCCTTGCATTTCCACCCACACGTCTGTCGACTGACGCGGAGGATTTCCACGGAGTTACGGTGCCCGATCCATTTCGCTGGCTAGAGGGTGGGTCCGCGCCAGAGGTGCAGGACTGGATCGAGGCGCAAAACCGCCTGACGAGCCACGCGCTGGACCAGGTTGTCGACCGCGCCGGGATCCACCAACAGCTGCGCCGCCTGTGGTCCCACACACGCACCAGCCTCCCGGTCACCGCAGGCCACTGGACATTTCAATTTTTCGCCGAGGGGTTGCAAGACCAGCCCGTTCTCCACGCCTCCATCAATGGCAGTCGGCGCGCGCTGGTTGACCCCAATGTCATGGCGCCCGACGGAACACAGGCCCTGACCGGCTGGACACCCAGTCCGGACGGCGCTCACGTTGCCTTTGCCCTGTCTCGGAACGGGAGCGACCGGCAGGAGATCCGCATTCGCAACACGCAAACCGGCGCCGATCTGGACGAGATTCTGTTGTTCAGCAAATCTGAAGAGGATCTTCCTTACGGCAACCTCGCCTGGTCATCGGATGGCGCCGGATTCTACTATCCGCGCCTGCCCGACCCCGAAACGGTTAGCCCGGCCGAAGAATACCGCAATTGCCGCGTATTCTGGCATCGCCTTGGCACACCGCAAAGCGCCGACCGGCTGATCCATCAGCGCCCGGACGACCCCAATCTTAACTTCGTGCCGATCGTCACTGAAGACGGACGCTTTCTCGTGCTGCATGTCTGGAATGGGCTCAGCCACCGACACCAGGTCTCCTGTCGCCCGATCGCAAGCGAAGGCGCCTTCAGGCCGCTCTTCCCAGCCGCCGATGCCCGTCGCCTCTTCCTCGGTTGCCGGGGCGATCAGTTCCTGTTCCACACCAACGCGGATGCTCCCCGCGGCCGGATCATCGCCTTGGATCCATCACAACCTGCCGGTTCTGGCTGGCACGAGGTGATCCCGCAGGGACCAGACACAATCGACAGCGCGGTCTGGTTCGGCATGGGCTTTATAGTCACCCATATCATCGGCGACCATCACGAAGTCACCCTTTATGATGCTTCCGGAAATCCCGGTCCGCTCATCGCTCTTCCTGGTCAGGGCCGCGTCGTCGAGACTGGCTATGACAAGGAAGCGGAGCAGATCCTGATGATTTACGAGGACATGCTTCAGCCTCCCGCGATCTTGCGCTTTGATGCCAAGACCGGCGCCAGTATGGTGCAGACCCTTCCTGCGGCGCCCGTCGATAGCCGGGACTTCCTCATCCGCCATGACCATGCGACGGCGGAAGATGGAACCCACATTCCAATCACCCTCATTTACCGCCGCGACCTGCCCCTCATCGGCCGGACCCCTTTGCTGCTATACGGCTATGGCGGCTTCAACGTAAACATCACGCCGGGCTATGACGCCTCGCGCCTTCTATGGCTTCAAAGAGGAGGTATCTATGCGTTCGTGAATTTGCGCGGCGGTGGCGAGTTCGGAGAGGACTGGCATCATGCCGGTGCAGGCGCCGGAAAACAGATCGTGTTTGACGATTTCATCGAAGCCGCGCGGTGGGTGATCGCGGCAGGCTATACCGACAATGCCCACCTCGCAATAAGCGGGGAAAGCAACGGCGGGCTCCTCGTTTCGGCCTGCATGCTTCAAAAGCCCGAGCTGTTTTCGGCGGTAGTCTGTTCCATCCCGGTAACAGACTTGCTCCGCTATCCTGACTTCACCATCGGGTCCTACTGGATCCCCGAATATGGCGATGCACGCGCGGATCCGGAGGCGTTCTCGACGCTCCGAGCCTATTCTCCCCTGCACAACGTGCGACCGGGCATGTGCTGTCCCGCCCTGCTCCTCACGACCGGGCAACAGGACGACCGCGTCGTGCCAGCGCATGCCTACAAGCTTGCCGCTATGATCCAGACCCATACGGCACGGCATTCGGGACCCTGCTTGCTCCGGGCCCAACCCAATGTAGGGCACGGACTTGGCAAACCTGTTTCCAAAATGATTGAACTGGACAGCGATATTTATTCTTTCCTATTTGCGACCTGCGGGATTGAGGGTCGCCAGCAAGACGTCGAACCACCCGGTGGTTAGGTTCTCAGCGGGCCCAAGCCCCCAAACAAATGACTGGGCAGAAAGGATTTTGACCGCTCAAGAGCTTCACTTGCGACCTGTCGACCCAGCCCCGCCGACGGCAGCGACATCAAAGGGTGGATCAGGCCCTCAAAGACGGGATGGACATGTGGACCCAGAATCGACCAGTCATGACCGCGTAGCCAACCGCCATTACAACGCGGGTCGAGTGGTAAAAGCGCGCCTGGGCCTGCGCGCGTGAAGTTCACCTTATCAGACCGCACCCAGATCATCTCGACCCTCGGGTTTGTCCAGATATTTGCTTGGGGATCGACCTATTACCTATTGGCAGTGCTGACAGACCCGATCGTGAAGGATACGGGCTGGCCCCGAATGGCCGTCACGGGGGGGCTATCCGTCGGGTTGCTTGCCGCCGGTACGATTGCAGCCTTGGTCGGGCGGCTGATCCAACATCGAGGCGGCAGGTCGGTCATGGCGGCAGCAACGGTCCTGACGACCTTGGGCTTGGCACTGCTGTCAGCCGCGTGCAGTCTTCCGGTCTACTTTCTGGCTTGGGGGATCATTGGTGTTGGCATGGGCGCTGGTCTCTACGACGCAGCCTTTTCGACCCTCGGACGGATCTACGGCGCTGACGCCCGCCGCGCGATCGCCTCGCTGACCCTGTGGGGCGGGTTTTCAGCGACGATCACTTGGCCGATCACGGCATGGCTGGAAAGCAGCCTCGGCTGGCGTGGCACCTGTCTGGCCTATGCGGGCCTGCAGCTTCTTGTTCTCCTGCCACTCTGCCTGGCCTTTCTGCCCCGCCAGACCCGGCCGCCCCCGACCATGCATGGGCACGGTGAGCCTTCGATGCCGGGCCTGATGCGAGACCTCCGCTTCTGGCTGCTGGCTGTCGCGGGAACAGTTCTCAGCTTCATCTTCACTGCTTGGTCTGTGTTGCTGTTCTCCATTCTGCAAGCCACTGGGGTCCCTGCCTCGGAGGCGATTGCACTGGGCGTGCTAATCGGCCCCGCACAAGTCGGCGCGCGCGTATTGGAGATGGTGTTCGGAAGCCGATATCATCCGCTCTGGACTATGCTGACTTCGACCCTGCTGATCACAACCGGTTTCTTAGGCCTCCTGCTTCATATGCCTGCCGCTGCTGCCCTGATCGCCTATGGCGCAGGCAATGGAATATGGTCGATCGCGCGAGGCGCGATCCCACTGGCGACCTTCGGGGCGCAGGATTATCCCGTGATCATGGGCAAACTTGCCACGCCTTATTCATTGGTGGCTGCCGCAGCGCCCTTCGTGGGCTCGATCGTTCTCGAAGCTTTTGGTGGCCATATGGCGCTTTTCGCACTGGTTTGCGCATCAATCATTCCTGTCGTTTGCGCGCTGAGCCTGTTGACGCTTAACGGGCAACCGAAGCCACCAACCAAGTCCCAGGGCTCTCTGCAGCGCAACGAGGGGAGTTGACGACTTTGAATTCGTGCTTGGCGATCTGGCTCATCTGATGAAAATGCTTGATGGTTTAGGTGATTCTGGAGACATTCGCCGGTTGTGCAGGGCTGGTTGCAGCTGTCCATCGTCGAATTATTTGGAACAGCCGCGCTGATTTTGGAGCGGAGGTCATTGTGCGTTAAATGAGCAGGAGCATTTTTTACCAAAAGTGAAATAACAACCCCTCTTGGTGAAATCTGGCTCTAGATTTCATTGATAGCGCTAATTTACCGCAAGGTTGTAATTGCGGGAGGACCCAAATCTAGGCGTTGCATGCACTCTGAACCAAGGTTCGGTCAGAAATTCACGATGATCAAATCGCTCGTCGCGCGAACCACTCGCATCGTTAGGGTTGTGGGAGGACCCGAGGGCTGGCTTCATCGCCAATAGTTGACCCCGTCCAGCATTTCCGAGATTCATTCTCGCAGTCGGGCTTACCGCCACTCCGCCAGCGATCGCATGGCGCTGAGATATGACTTGTCTCAGATAAGGCGTACAACCTCGCCCTCCACCGAATACAGGCGCAGGACGCATGGCGGGGACTTAGGCTGGTCTGCAAGCGCCCATACTAGGCGACGGGCGGGGCAGGTGACAATTCTATCACCGACGATCTTACGAGCGGGCGGTCCCTCGGGCGTTTTGAACTTGGCCTTCTGGACCTGTTGCGCTCGATTTGAGGCTTTTTGAAACTCGGCCTCCACAACCTGATCAGCTCGGGCAAGACGGGCTTCGCCCAGATCTAGCACGGGCGCACGGGGAAGTCTGCTGTCGGTCTCTGCTACCGGCGGCTCAGCTCGAGGCTGCTTGATCCGTAGCACCTCGGCATCCGGCAGGACGGCTTTTATCGCAGCCTCAACGTCCACCAAGTCGGGCCTGATTATGGCCGTCCCGACATGGTGGGATCTTGGCCGCTTCAGGGTTACGACATAACAACCTTTCCCATAAAGATACTCTATGGAAAAGGTTGTGATGTCAGCGAGCCGGTCGAGGACCTTGGCTGCAGCTTGTTGTGAGGTGTATAGGTCAGGATATGCGACGGCGGCATGGCTGGGAGACAGGAATGCCACGCCTCGCTCCAGCATCTCCCCAATGATACCGCAGGCCCACAACGTCGGTTTCAGGCTTATGAGCCGCACCGGGTAATCCACCACCGCATCGGAAAGCAGTATGCACCGGACCGGCTCGGTCCGATTGACTGCACGCAGACGGCCCACGGCCTGCGCCACCTCCGCATCCCGGATCATTCCAAGCAACAAATCGGCGCGCGGATCGTCATGAGTGGCCGTCGTTGTTTCGGCCTCCATAATCTTGCCTTCGTGCAGGACGCGGCGCCATACCTTGCCATCTGGGGTGAGCGACCCGACACAGGGCGTTCCCCAGAGCGCGCCAGTTATTCGCTCCAGCGACCCCACATTCGGCATCAGGCGACCTATGATCACCAGCGTCTCGGCGTTGGCAAAGTCATTCAAACCTCGCAGGGCATTGAAATGGGCCGTCTTAATGTAATCCGGCAGATGGAGTTCGGCGATTGTATCCTTATTTCCGATCACCACCGTCTTCGATGTCATAGCCTGCAATTCAATAAACCGGCGCACCCGCGCGATATTGCCGTTTGCTTTGCCCCTATCGAAAAACTTGGACTTAGCGCCGGACCAATCGGGGTCTTGTTCGATAACTATATTCTCGCGGGCGCGGATCGTTGCGTGATGTGCCAGCGGCTCTCCGACCAGCAACTGAACAGCCTGGACCTGCGCCGTTGCGTCCAGCAACAGTACCGGCGCTTTTCGGAGGGCCTCGCTCACCGGTTTGAGCCCGCTCAACAGAAATTCCAGCCCCATTTCGCCTTCCCGGATAATGAGGCGTCCGTTGACCTCGATTTGCCCGGCGATGGATCGCGCAATCTCGGCATAGATCCTCGCCAGGACCGTGATGGTCTTATTGCCCCTTACCTCAGGGTCGGTTTCGTCATCCACCTTTCGCTTCCATTCCAGCGCGGCGGCTGCCTTTGCATCTTCAACTGTCCAGCCCGACAGATCGGAAAGGCGCACATAACCCACCCCATGAGCCTTGATCGTGGCCTCGAGCCGGTTGCGCTACACCCTTAGATCGGCCTCAGCCTCCAGACGCTTTATCTGCTTACCTTGTCTAGTCCGGATACGTGTTGGCGCGGCCAGCAGCGCGGCCAGCGGCATTGCTCGGCGAGAGGTGTTCACAAGCGCGCTCATCGGGCTTTCGTCGATGACTGTGGCGACCAGTGTCTGGCCCTTCTTAAGAGTTGTCCGGGATGCTTTTAGCCACTCCTGAAACGCCACGTAAATCTGGGCCTCCTGGTTCTTGCTCGTGATGTGCAGGCAAGATCCGACGAAGGGGCAGACCTCACAGAATTTCTGCATATCCAACAAAAGGGCCTGACGCTCTCTGTACTCGTCCATGCGCTTACACACAGATTGTGATGGATCGTCCGGATCTTGCGCTTCCGGCCCGTACAGCTGGACTACACGTAAAGTTGGCGCTTGAGCTTCGATATCAACCTTCATCTGGCGACCCAGGCGGTGCATCGGTGCTGTGATGACCACAGCGGGCTTTTCGATCCCAGCGTTCTTTGCTTCGATCAGAAGCTTCGCAACCTCAGCAATCGTTGCGTGAGTTTTGCCAAGTCCCAACGTCGCCTCGAGCAGCGTCACTCCCGGACGACGTAGACTGTCCCGAACCTCGGCCTGCAAAAGGCGGCGGGCTTCCCCCACCTCCAGCACATAGGCCAGATCCTCCGCAGGACGCAGGGGAGGCCCTACGGGCTGCTCTTTTGGTGCTTCAGGTGAGGCCTTTGCCGTTCTTATAGCAGCTTCAAGCGCCTCCCTGACCACTTCGAGGCCTGCCCGCTGGTGGGTATCATTCAGGTCTGACTTGCTCCCATCCGGTTCCGGCGCGACGGCGACCCAAACATCCGTTCCAAGAACGAGGTGATGCGTTATACAGGCCCTGAAGCCATCCGCAGCGGGTCCTGGCGGGTCTCGATCTGGACAAAAAACGACAGGGCGATCCAGCGGCAGAGGTGCGGCCTTGAAGCCGGCCCAGCCAAAGACAGCCCAGACATCAGCCCCTGTTGCAGCCCACACGCTAAGCGCGGTTTCCGGCCCCTCGGCCACATAAAGGCGGTTACCAGAACCGCACAGTCGCGCAGGGAAGCCCTGGATTGATCCAAATGACGTCTTCGGCCGCTTGGCCCCGTCATGCCCAACGGTTCGCGCTCCGGCCTGTGTAACGAAGATCCGCTGCCCTCCGACGATATTGCCCGCGTCATCCTTGGCCCACACGACCAGCGCGGCAGGGTCACCGGGCAGATATGCCAAAGCACCTTCTGGCCAAGATGTGATTCCCCGGCTTGCCAGATAGGTGGCGGCGGAGGTCCCTTCGAGGGGCTGCACACGTGCAATGATGTCGGCCAGCGTGGCGGCCTTACGGGCGGCTTCCCGCGCCGTCTCAGCCGCAGCCGCACGGTCACGCTGGCTCCTGCGGCGGTCTATCTCGGCGCGATCCACCTCTTCTGCAGCAATGCCTGCCCATCGAGCAGCGGCTTCCAGCACGGTAGGAAAGTCGTCGGCAGCTTTGGACAAGCCGCACAGGTACACGGCGACAAGATCGAGAATGTCTCCACCCTCGCCTGTGGCGAAGTCCTTCCAATGACCTCTTTTGTTGCCTTTGATCGCAAAGGAAAGCGACATGTTTGATTTCGGCCGCCAGTTGGTAGCCAAAACGCGTTCTGGCTCGCCCAAAAGGTCACGAAACAAGTTTTCGGCACGCTCGACCAAACCGAGCCGCACGCTATCTCTGTTGAAGCGCCCACGCTTGAGCCCATCTTCGAAGCGATGCCCTGTACCCGCCATCTTGGTGCCTCAAAACTTGAGGCCGAACGCAATCTGCGCTGTGCAAATATCTATTGCCCATGATCGAAATTGAGCCGTCGGAGCGCGCGAATTACGTCGGCGGCTTTTATTGGTGGGTGGCCAGGCGTTCGATAAACGCGTCGATGTCGGCTTCTAGATAACCGACAGAGCGCGGGCTGAGCTTTATCGGCTTGGGCGCTTGTGGGTCTTTGCTCTGTACGCGGTACCAGGCGGTACGGCTGTAGCCTGTACGATTCAAGGCTTCAGGAATTCGGATAATGCGGTCTTTTGACATGCGGGAACCTCTCGGGAATTTGCATGTTCGTTCAATTACACCCATAAAAAATACGATGAGACTGACAGGATTTCAGAAATTTTGTCCGGGTCGGTCCCTGCTCGCCCAGCGTCTGTGCTGTCTCTCAATCGTCTTCAGATCGTAACGCTCTTCATCCTCCAGTTTTGAAAAATATATTTGCTTGATCCGTTTATAGGCTTCTGGTTGTAGAATGCCGTTCTCGATGGTTAGGTTGCGCCATAGACGATCAATCTCGCGCCACATTGCGTCGTTGATAGCCTTCTTATCAGGCCGTTTAACACGCAGGTAATCAGCAATGGCTTTGCCGACCGCCACATCACCCCCAGGTGGCAAAAGCTCCACCATCTGGGCAAGTGTTTCGTTGTCCTTTGTTCTTGACCAACGGTCTTTTAGGAGCGCGAACTCATTGGCGAAGAATAGGTTTTCAGTTTTACCCCGTGACATATTGCGCCCACCTTTCCAGTATGTCGCGTCGTTCGTCCAGCAAGTCTGATCGCTGATAGGCGGCATCCAAGGATTTTTGTTGATGTGCCAATATGAAATCAGCTACGGGCTTGCGCACACCGTTTTCGGCCATCCATGAGCCAAGGCATGCACAAAATCCATGAACCGTGAGGGTCGGGTCAAACTCCTTAACTACGACGAGCATCAGATTTTCATGGGGCGGTTTTGGGCCAAGGACATATTGGCCGCCGGCTGTTAACGGACGTATGCCTTCAATCACGCTGATGGCCGCTGAGCTTAACGGCTGGCGATGCATTTTGCGTGTTTTCATGCCGGCGGCAGGGGTGACCCAAATGGCCCGATCCAGGTCAAGGTGTGACCATTCCATCAATCGGATTTCACCAGTTCGTTTCGCAGTTAGCAGGGCCAAAGCCAGCGCACAGCGTGCCGCAGGGCTCATTCCAGCCGAGCTCAGCCAGCGCCAAAACGCGGGTGCAAGTTCTGGCTGCAGAGCAACATGATGATTCACCATCCGCGTTTTTGACGGCATGGAACGCACGGGTGGACACGCATTGTACTCGCACCAACCCCGATCCACGGCAAAGTCCAAAACACGTTCAATATTGCCGCGTAAACGTTTGCCTACGGTTTCACTTCCCAGCCAAATATCCCGTATGGCATCAACAATTTCTGCTCGCTTGATGAGATTTACCGGCCTTTCACCAAGTGCGGGAAAGGCATAATCGCGCACCTGCTGAAACACTTGCCTAAGGTAGTTGGCATTCGAAATCCCACCGCTGGCATGTTCTTCGAACCTTTTGTCGCCACTTCGGCAAA